>NZ_JBHFKZ010000001.1:0-241052 GCF_042879375.1 Photorhabdus sp. RM323S | reverse complement strand
AGCATTCATGACCTTCCAACCCCCGGAGAATATTTGGATCACCCGGTTTAGGGATAAATGAGGCAAAGCACGATCGCCTCTTTTGTGATCAAAGGTTAATGCGAATTTATATGTTGATTTAATAAATATCAAGATTGATATTTTAAAGATATGTAAATCTCACTTCAAAACAGTCACTGGTGTGAATTTTATCGGTGTTTAAGTAACATAATGATTTAATTTATTTCAAAAAGTTTGATTTAAGTAAGATTGCTTTAATCAAGTTATGGCACCATGATAGCTCGATGTCATAAGCTGGAATTAATAGTTAATGAATTGTTAATAAGGTAAAAGATGTGATGTTCTGTTGTTTTGGTCGGGGATTTGATGTCGTCAAGGTATTGTTAGCACTGAAACGACTGGAAGATATGACTCATGGCTAAAGTAACTCCTATCTCACATGCGAAAATGAGAAAACGTCTTCTTAATACACCGGAAGCTCTGCAAGCCTATGCTGAGGCTACAGAAGAATATGAGTTGCTAGAGCAACTCACTGAATGGCGGGAAAAGGCAGGTCTAAAAAAAGTAGATGTTGTAAAATGTGTGTTTCGTTGGTGATAACACGTAGAGGCATACTTATTTGGTATTGCCCTAAAATGGCTTCCAAAAGGAAGCCATTTTGCTGCGGTATTCCCGCCTAGAATCTCGTTTTTTTCAGCGAAAGTAAAAACAGCATATTTTTAACGATAAAAGCGCTGATTAAAAACCAGAGGAAAACGAAAAGTGCATCAATATAAGTCAGATTAAGACAAATGGAATACGCGATTGTGATGCCAATAGCAGAATCGAGCTGATCGAATAAAATAAACAGCTGCTTATTTTGCTTCGGATGTTGTCCCGGTGGTGCGCCGAGTCTCCTTTTCAACCAGGAGTTTGGCAATTCGAAAAGAACATAGCCGAAACCCGCTATGAACCCGGTAAATAAGCAGGAGGCAAGAGTCCGTGGAATAATGGTGTCCTGTGTTTCGGTACAGAGTATTAACCACAGCGGTGAAAATAGCGCGGTAATAATGGGTACAGCAATAAAACCACGCCAGGTTTTGTTGTAGCCGAAATAACGTTGGTGTACCGGGATAGCCCAGAAGGAAAAATAGTTTTTTGTAACAATCACCATGTGTAAACAACCACCAAGGATAACCGGGATAAGTAAAATCCCCGCGTGATAAAAACTATTGAACATAGAGACTCCAGAAATGAAGACCTGTAAATAAAACAAACCCTGCAAGTGTTGTACTGACGATAGTACTGAGATGTTTGAATTTATAAAACGGGCGATCCCATAGCATGGCAATACTGAATGCAAGAAGCACTAATGTCAGTAAAAGATGGGTCAACCCCGGCGTTGCCACCAAACCGACCAAAGCGTAACCACTGACAATAAATAAGCTCCAGAATACGGGCATTCCAAGGTAGGAGAGTCGATCTTCATCCTGAATATTTCCGACTTCGTTAAATACGGATAACCGCAGACAACCGCTGATTATCATTAAGATAATAAACAGCGAATACCAGGATTGATAACCGGAAAGGTATAGGATGATGGATGGTGAGATCAGGTAAATAAGTTGATCCATAAATCCATCAAGATAACGGCCAAAAGGGCGGACAATATCTAAGTTCCTAGCCAGAATACCATCGAGTGCGTCGCCAAGCATGGCAAGATATAAGAACGCAATGGCCAGATAATACCAATGCTGTAATGCGGCTGCCACGGAGAGCGCGCTAAATACCGCTCCACCAATAGTGATATAGTCCGCTCTGTTTAGCTGGATGATGAAATGGTTACTGTTCATAATTTTTCCTTGTATGGAAAGGAGGGTAATTGGCCTTTCCTGAGCATATTTATCAGTGCTATACGGTTGATTTTGCTGTTATGGCGAATGTCGACGGGAATCGGATTGGCATAATAAATCCGTGTGACCAGAGTGAGATCCAGTTCGTCTAAGATGGCGGATAAACCAGTCGGCAGAGTGGTGCTTTCCAATATCAGAGCGGTTCCACCTAAAGGATGCAACACGAATGCGCTCCGTGCGACGTTTGACAGTTCATTGATCCTTTTTTCCACCACATAGGGATGGATGATGCGTCCATCATCTAACAGCACCTTGTCTTTTACCCGTCCAAGCAACCAGAGCTGTCCTGCGGTATCTAGGTAGCCAACATCACCGGTACAGTGCCAGATCCCTCCCTGTTTACGTGGGAGTTTGTTTTCTTTTGTTGCTTGAGGATTATCAATATAGTCTTTGAGCACATGAGGCCCGGCAACCAGAATTTCACCTATATCACCGGTAGCCAGCGGGGTAATTTGTTGGGGATCAGCGGTTATCTTCCTGATACATATTTCCGCTTGTGCGACGGGTTTCCCGACCAGATAACCATCATGTGTTGCCCAGTGATTTAATTGTGTTGTCATTTCGACCGTACTGATCGGTTCGACCTCGGTGGAGCCATAGACCACCAGACGCAGAGCATGTGGGAAGACTGCCTGGCAGTTTTCAAGCAGCTCCTTATTGGCAGGCGCGCCGCCCACGATGACAGTGCGTACATTGGGGAATGACAAGCTCTTGTTTCTGGCATAACCAGTGACTTTGTTCATATAAGCCGGTGCACCGCTGAGGCAGGTGATGCCCCCATTTTGCAACTGCCCAATGATTTTCTGCGCATCAACAGTTGCAGGATGGGCAAAGTCAAAATCAGGCAGAATACTGCTGTTGCCGCAGCACAATGAATGCAGCACCATGACGGGGAAACTGTGCAGGTCGATCTCGCTTTTTTCCTCAGGAAAAAGCGCTTTTATCGCATAAAGTTGTGCTAACAGGCTGTCGTGAGTGCGGTTTGCACCTTTAGGTATACCGGTAGAACCCGAGGTAAAAGTAATTAATCCCGTTGTATCCGGTGGTAAGTCCCGGCAGATAAAGTTATCCATTGGTAAATGTTGGCTGGGCGCTTTCAGTACTTTCATGCCCCAGATAGGCTGTCCAATAACAAAACGGCGCAGTCGCCACAGTTCGGGGATCAGAAACCAGAATTTTCCTAACGCAGGCTGGCTGATAACCGCCGATAATTTACTGTGCCGTAGCGTCTCCCGGAGTTGTTTTCTGGAAAGTCCCCGCTCAAGCATAACCGGAACCAGCCCCAATCCCAGAATGGCGATAAGCAATGGGTAAAGTACTAAGCCTGGCTGAACAATCACTAACAAGCGATCGCCGGCCACGAACCCGGCTTGGGTTAATAGATGCTGGAAGTGGGATGCGTGAGAAAAAAACTCCCGAAAACTCAAACTACTGCCGTGTGGTGCTTGCAGGGCTAAATGCTCAGGGTGTTTTTGGGCCGCATCGACAATTGGCTGACAAATATTTGTCATGCGAGCCTCCTGTAATAAAGCGCATATTGGTGTCTGGCGGCAGCGGGGGTATTGAAAAGCCGTTCTGCGGTCTTTAACGATTTATTATCTTCACGCATCAGGGCACCCCCCAGGTAGGGATGAATGCGGCTGGCACTTTGCTGATATGAGTGATACAGCGCGTGATATAGCCGACTTCCCCGGTATTGCGGCGCGACTGCGACGGTTTTCAACAAGCCTATAGCGGGCTGACCGTTTTGGCTCACGGATAAGCTAAGAATTAACCCGGCAATTTCACCGCTGTCGGTTTTAGCCAGGAATGATGCAGGGTAATGGCAAAAAGGTTTAATAAACTCCTCACCGCAATATTGTTGAAATGTTGTCCATGACGGTGTGGTGTAAGCGAAATTCTCGCCGAAGACCGAATCAATGAAGGAATATAATCTAACCTGTTCCTGCATCCATAATTCCGGCGTTAGCGGCAGTAATGTCGCCTGAGTATCAGGGAGCTTTTGTCCGCGCTGATAGTCCAGCCGAAAATTGTTTGCTACTGCCTGAGTATCGTCGAATATCGAGGTGTAGCGGTAACGATTAATAAACCTTAATCCTTCTAACAATAGGGAGTAATAAGGCGGGTTGTAAGGTTCATGCTCAAAAGGGGGGACATCAAAATGATCAAGCCGGACGCGGTAATGCCCGAAGGTCGAGAAGTTAATCGGCCCGTAGAGATTGTGTGCGCCATTTTTCTTAGCCCACTGTTCCAGAGCGCTAAACAGCATGGTGTTGCTTGCCATATCATTATCGGTTTCCCAAAAACCGAAAAATGCGGCGGATTGACCATCAACGGCATGGGGCACTAAAAAACCGGCAAGACGGGTTTTCCCCGGAATACAGCCAATCCAGGCTTTGCTGTGATTAAACCAGGGATTTTCCAGACTGAACTGTTGTTGCACCTTCTCCCGATCTTCGCCAGGCCAGAGCGGCCAGTCACGGTAGATTGTTGCCGGAAGATCGAGAAAACTTTCAGGCAGTGGGTTGGCCGGGGACCATTCGCCCATGAAGAGATCAGACATGTTCGCTCCTTGCAGGTAATTCTTCTGTCGTGGTGTCGTGCAAGCGGACAACACTCCCGGTTGCACCATCCATACGTACCCTATCGCCATCTTTTAAAATTTGGGTGATCGCGGGAATGCCGACAATGGCGGGGATCCCCAGTTCACGAGCGACAACGGCAGAATGTGAGAGGGTGGAACCGCGTTCGATCAATAACCCGCCTGCGGTAGGGAATAGTGGTGCCCAACCGGGATCGGTTCGAACGGTACACAGAATTTGCCCTGCCAATGACATCTCATCCTGTGGGTTTTTAATTAAGCGGATGGTTGTTTCAACCACCCCTGGATAACAGCCAATGCCCTGTAGCATCCCGCTATCGGTGGGTGCCTGCTGTTTTTGATATGGATAGCTGTAATCTTGCTGTTGATACAGTGAGCCTCTGATAAAGAAGTGGTGAGCAGGCTCGTCTTCTGTTTCGTAGCGGGTGTATTCTTGTTTGCGTATAGCGACTAAAGGCTTAAGCTGGGTCTGTACTGCTGTTCCTTCATAACCGCTGTAAATCTCCTCTAACGTCAGGTAGAAAATATCGCGGGGTTCTGCGAGCAGCCCTTCTAATGCATATGCCTGGCCGAGCTGTATGAAAATATCCCGGTATAGCCCAAACATCCGGGTTCGGGTGAAGCGCATATTCTCCCGGTGACGTATCGCCTGACGTAATTTATGCAGATTTTTTTTGAAGGCTTCCATACGCCTGGAGCCAAGTTGCTCGCGTATTTGCTGAAATGCCGTGTTTTCAGCCTGAGTACGCAACTTTCTTTCCCGGCTGGACAAGGTTTCTGGTGTGAGGGTATCGATCGCAAGGTAGTTTTTTATTATCAGGAATAGAAAACTGGGATCTTGTTTTAGCGTAATGGTCTCCAGCTTTAGCTCACCCATCGTGCGATCGCCATATTTTTCAATATAATCAATGCACTGCTGGTGGAAGGATGTATCGAGTTTGCGTACCTGAGTTAACAGGGTACCTGCATCGCCGTGTGTTAACAGGGTGCATAATGCTGAATTCTGGCGTGCGTACTGGCACATTTTCAACAACACTTTGGTCGGCTGGGTGCTTTCTATATCTTCATCCCCGGAGAGAAGATCGCCTAATAATGCGGACGAGTTTTCAATACCCGCAGCGGTCAGCCCCCGGTGTACCCGGCCATTAAACATCATCACGTAGAAGTCATTCAGGATAGGTGTCGTCCAGCGTTGTAGTAGATGTTCATCCAGATATTTCAATTTCTCGATCAGTTGGCTGCTATTGCAGGTGTGCAATTCAGTTCGTTTTATCGCGGCGGTATGCTGTTTAAACTGTTCTAAGAAGAGTTCTACCCGCTGATCCATTGTTCTGAAAGCATATAGCAGGCGCAGGAGTGCCCACCCCATCTTTGGCAGTTTCTTTATTTTATCGCCCAGTGAGGGGGTTTTATCTTCAATAAAATCAACCGGGTCTTCCAGTCCCATCATTCTTTCCATATCTTTTTTATTGGTTTGGAAAGAGGGCAGTAATAATAGTCCTTTGTACCAATTGTTGATGTTGTAATAGATCCTGCCTTTAATTAAACCAAGCATGTTTTCCAACATGGAACGATGCTGATTAACTTGTTTATCCGAACAACCTAAGGCACGTATTGTCTGTTCATAAACGGTGGCATAACCTGCGCGGGCAAAAGAGAAAGTCAGCGGCGTTGTTATTCCACAATAAGATTCCTGAATATTGGAATTATCGAAAATAATATGGCGTTCGCTTTTATCATCCTGACGGGGCAACCGGGTGATTGGCCGGGTCTGTAGAATAAAGATTTGGTGGTTTTGAATCGTCCATTCAATATCTTGTGGACATCCCCGTGCCGCAGCGATTTTTTTGCCCATATCCCGTAATGCATAGATTTCGCTATCGGGTAAGGTCGGTTCCCACTGTTTTTCTTCCACGACGGGCATCGTTACTGTACCACTGCCGCTGGTGGTATCGAAAACACTGGCTGTCCCTTTTTGCGTGATATGGCGTTCGATCTCGAACGTGGTGAGATGAACGGAAAATTCATCGGTATCACATTCGCCGGAAACCACACCTTCACCTGTGCCCCAGGCGGATGAGATGAGGCAATGTTGTCTGCTGCCGGTCACAGGATGTGCCGTAAACATGACACCAGAAACTTCACCGGCAACCATATTCTGAATGATGACCGCGCTACGGATATTGCCCATCGGTAGCTGTTTGTGTAAACGATATTGTAACGCGCGGGTATTAAAGGCTGAGGCCATCACGGCGCGTAAGCTGTCGGCAAGGGCGGCTTTGCCACGCTGAAACAGATAGCTGTCCATCTGTCCGGCGAAGGAGGCGTTGGCTGCATCTTCACCAATAGCTGATGAGCGAACAGCAAAAAACGCATCCGGGTAATTTTCTGACAAGAGAGTTAATTCTTCTTCTAACTCAGCAGGCAACGGAATCGACTGTAGCCATTGGCGCAGAGGGGCGGCGATGGCGTCGAGTTTTTCCTGGCTAATATCATGTGGCACGGCGGCTAATTGTTCCACAATGTTAATCGCAAACGTATCGTTGATTAATAAACTGTTCAGCACTTCGCTGCTGATGACCCAATAATCAGGTACAGGGAAACCGTTTTGCGTAAGCCATAATAAATTAGCCGCTTTACCGCCTAAGGAATGTTCTGCTAATTCAATAGCGCTATCTTGAGTATAGAGATATTTCATGTTGTTCCACCAATGCAGCAATAGTACACCTTGCCTATATCATGGCCCTATCTGCGCGTAATAATATTGGCGTAGGTCAATCGATAAGACACGAATGTATTACAAACTATTGCTGCACCCTTATTTTAGAGGAAGAGTAAATTAAATAATTTATTTGGGTTACTAGTTAGTTCCGCGTTAATGAAATAAGCCAGCGGATAGTTTTCATTGTGCGTTCCATAAATGGATAGCCAACGACATTATGCGCCATCATATAAAGCGGTATTCTTCTCATCCATAAATCACGTAATGCGAGTTCATAGCCACGTCGCCAACTTATTGGATCGAGAGAAATTCCCGATTTTTGTTCAAGTTCAACCCGGTGCAGTTCAATATAATAGGCCACACTGTCCGCATCGCTATGCTGGTCTAAACTAAAGGCCAGTAATTCGGCAAGGTCGCGCTGTGGCAGATGCAAAGTAGACAACTCCCAATCCCAGGCGCATAAACGTAATCCTTCTTCCTGCTGCCGGAAGGCAATATTCCGTGGGTTGAAATCACCGTGGATCAACGTTCTGGGCATTTGTTCGATTTCTTGCCACCAGATGGCGGCGTTATCTACCCAGTGCTGAAAGTCTTGTTGTTCTTCGGCGGTGAACAACTCTGGAAATGCTTGGTGAATAAAATGACCTAGTTTTTGCCACAGGGGCTTCATTTGTGAAACTGTATCGGCGTCAGGAATTTGCAGTTGTGGGAATTTCCACATAAGCTCTCCTTCCCGCCCTAACCAGATGGAGTGAATATCGGCTACCCCTCTGATAGCCGTTTCAAGATGGTGCTGTTCCCACGGTGTTTCCAGGTTAATATTGTTCATTAGCACCATATCCTGGAGTAATTCTTCAATCAGGGCATAAGTTCCGGTTGCCTCATTTTCAATCACACCATAGATAATGGGTATATAGCGCATCAACTGTGGATTTTGCTGATTCATAATAGCCAGTTCACGGCTATGACTCTGGTGAAATTCAAGCTGGTGGGCAAAATCCTGGAAAACAGCAAACAATTCAGGGGAACAATGCTTGGCAATATCCAGGACCATTTTAACGATCTCACTCCCCAAAGGTTTCAGTTTCAGCATCACTGGCAGAGTACGTTGTGCGGATGTCGTCATCGCAAAGGGAAATAAACCAATTAAACGTTCCGCATAATTCGAACTCAGATGTGTCAGCAGGCTGTGCTCATCATTGCCAGAAAATTCTGGTTTGATCGTGGTCAGATGAGTTCCCTGTAACACAGGATTGAGGTTTGCTTGCTGGAAAAATGACAGATCAAGCTCCTGTAGGGTGTGCGGAATAATACTGCTAGTGTGGGGTGGGCGGTTGCGGCCAAGTCTTTCATGTGATTGAGCGAATTCATCCGCCGCAACAGCTGATAGTGTTGAAATATCAAGAGCCAGGCAGTAACTGGCGATGATTTCAGCCAGACGGGCAGTGCCGTTTTCATCGGTGCAGCCCAGCATGTTCAGACATTCACGTTGGTGTGGTAAATAGGTTCCGCCACCGACTGTTCCTACGATTAGCGAGGGCAGTGTGACACTGCAATAGACTCGGTTATCGGCAGTTAATGTCATGTGTAAATGCGCGACTGATGATTCATGTACACAGGCGATGTCTTGACCGAGGGCAGTAAACATACCGGCGATAACGTTTGCTGCATTAATATTTACGCCGACCATCCCTGAGGCGATAGCCCCCTCGCAGATATGATGATAAGCCGTGACAAGTTGTTGCGGCGTGACTTTCAGGATTTGCTGACAGGATTCAGCACTGAGATAAACCTCGGCGACGACACGTGTCCCTCGTCCTTCAATAAACGTTTTATAAGAGACTTTTTTATCGCCGGAAGTATTACCATCTATCATAAAGTGGCGCAGTGGTATAAACGCCATTTTGGCGAGTTGTTGTTGGATCCATTGGCATGCATACCAGGTGCAGACGGTAGTCATATTTTGGCCTGCTGCTGCCGCTGTATTGTAGATGAACTGCAAATGGACGCTGCGCCCAATGATTTGCGGCTTTATTTCCAGCAATCGCGCATGTTTGGAGTGGCGGCCAATTTCATGCCGTATTTCGCTGAGATGTTCGTTAACCCAATCACTGAACATGATGCTGTGTGCTACGCTATAAAATTCAAAACGAGGTGCTCGTATCATGCGTTGGCTGAGTACCCGGGCAGTCGTCCCCCCTGATTGCATAATGGCAGAGGAGCCACGGGATATCGACGCAATTAAAGCGCCTTCTGTGGTGGCGAGTGGGGCATAATATACCCCTTGCGCGTATTGTCCCTTGATCAAGAGAGGGCCGGCGATCCCTACAGGGATTTCTATTGAACCAATAAATCCTTCAATGGTTTTTGTTAGTTTCGTCGCATCCAGATGGGTAGCGGCTACGTGTTCCAGTGGATGCCCTGTATGTTTTGCCAGATAATCCAGGCGCTTTTGCCGGGCTTCCTCGGTATATGTATAGAGGTGGCGGCGGGGCAATAGTTCTTGGGCTGCTTCTGTGCGAACGCCAGATGCTTCTTGGTGTTTAATGCTGAATATGTCACGTGATAATTCTAGAATAGAACCTCGCGCACAGTTTTCTGTGTGAGCAGTGGTATTATCTGAAACATCAAGCACACATGATTGGATATTTTTTTGCAACATAACTCTATTTCCTTTAATACCTAAGCAAACCCAAGCTTTATTAAGATGCTGGCAATGCACACTGAGTAACCCAGCACCATAAATATTCCCACTACTGCTTCATCGCGTTTGCGATTCTGGATGGTGGGGCGATGAAGGAATTTGCCTAATTGCCATAGACACAATGCATAACAAACGACCAGGATAATTAACGCCCATAACGCTATACCACCAGTAGTGATATTGATTAGCCAAATCTGTAACGCCAGCATTACAGTGAGTAATGACGCGATAATAGCGACAGCCCCTTTTATACCGAAAATAGATGAATAGGTTGGTATTTCCAGACGCTCTTCATCTGGACCTTTACATTTGCGTGTAATTTCAAAACTGAATCCAGAGAAAAAGCACAATCCCATTAAAACCCATATTGGGAAAGTGAGTGTAACGTTAGGGCTGGCGATATTGCCTAACCACCAGATAATGAGTGGCATTACCAGCATATGGGAAATGGCGTACCAAGTGAGGTGCTGGTTTAACCATTCACTGATAAAGAACTCTTTCCCCATAAGGCAAGTCCAGATAAAGACTAATAGCCAGGTAAAAGTGACTGAGCCGACGCCTCGATCTAAAAATAAGCTGCCACCCAATTGCAATGCGATACAGCAGATACCAAGTACCCGTAGATTTTTTAGCGTAATAATACCCCGCTGTAAGATCCGCTGTGGGTGGTGTTCACAATCCAGTTGATAATCCTTATGCTCATCGAATATCCGTAATAGTAAAAAATAGGAGAAGGCCATCAGGCAGCCGAGCAGGATTTCCCATGACAGAACGGGTTTTTCCCCTATCGAATAAAAAGCGACGGAATAGCTGATGATATAAAAAATAAAGAAAAGCGGTGCATTTTGTAGCGGGAAACGTTCATCCATCCATAGCTTTATCCTCTTACCAATGAATTTTGAGTAGATCTCTTGGCCTTCCATACGTCATTCCTATTTATTGTATAAAGATTAAACTAATATACGTTTGTAACAATCCAATCCAAGGATAATAAATCCAAAAATAAATCTTAATAAAGTCTATACGTGCTTTTTAGCAGGTAGCCGTATGAAATACGTATCGACCAGCGTCATACGTTAAGCCAAAAATTTGCAATCCGCTATAATCAGGATGTGTAAATTTAAATATCAGTATGCAACTTATGTTTACATTTTCTTTCATAAATGTATGTTTGTCTGATGTTTTTGGTTTTTTGGATTGAAAGATAATGGGCCTTGATGTCATGTGTCGGTCCGATATAAATGACATCCATCCCGTTATCTACAACAACTATGCTCCACATAAATAAGCTTTTTGTGGGGCAAATCTGTTCTATATGAAATACTGGAATAAAGTAATAATAGTTAACAATTGTAATTAACCGAATGGTGAGATGTTTTGATTTAGAGCAGTTTATAGGCGGATATTACCCAAATAGTTGCAAGGTAAAATTTACAACTGGTTCTGTATTGGATTCTTGATGTAGGATCGGAGAGATACCGATATATTCTGGTTGAATAGCTATGCTACTTTATCAAGTAAGGAGTTTGAGCTGTGTTAGGAAAAATCCGCGATCTTAATCTGCGCTGGTTTACTACTGTCCGTGATAATCATTTAGTTGTCAGCCAGCATAAGCAGAAAGAGGTTAATTTCATCGGCGAAGCCAATAGTCTGATTTTAATCGCTACCCGCAAAGAAAAGCTGGATATTTTGTCTTTCCTGTGTCGTTTGTGTATTGCAGAGGATCCAGAATCAGGGTTGTATGTTAGAAATTGGATGGATGCGATAGCACTGAAATTTATGCCTGCTGTTTTTCGTACCGGTTTATTGCGATTGGTTGCGTTTGTTAAAGTCAGTTTACCGGAGGGCGCAGAACATGCGCGATTATCATGTTGATCAGGGTAGAAATTTCAGTAGATGCAGCAGGAATAGATCAGTTACTGCGGGGATCTTTTGATACTCCGGCAGAAGCGGAATTGGTACAGCAATTGCGGGAAGATGGATTACTCACGTTGGGTATGGTTGCTACGGATGAAGAAGGTCAGGTCATTGGTTATGTGGCATTCAGTCCGGTAGATATTAATGGAGAGGATCGCCAATGGGTTGGTTTAGCCCCGTTAGCGGTTGCTGAAGAATATCGTCGGCAGGGGATTGGTGAAAGACTCATTTATGAAGGTTTGGATAGCCTGAATGAATTTGGTTACGGCGTAGTCGTTGTTTTAGGTGATCCGTTCTATTATCGCCGGTTTGGTTTTACGCTTGCCAGTGAGCACCAGTTACAGTGTAAGTGGCCAACATGTGAACCCTATTTTCAGGTATATGAATTAGCTGACAGTTCCTTGGCTGATTATACTGGGCTGGTTACTTATTCTCCCCATTTTGACCGTTTCTGATTGATGCCAAATATTTTGCTATACAGATGGGCTGGCAAATAACCAGCCTCTCTTTTTGTTGTTTACTCAATTGCTTTACCTGATATTCCAGTTGTGAGGCACGGGATCTGTCTCCGGCATAACTGCTGAAAACCAGCTGTAATGGTCCTTTCCCTCTCAGTGCTTTTGCTCCTTTACCATTTGCATGTTGCGCAAAACGGCGGTTGATATCTGTCGTTATCCCGGTGTACAGCATTCCTGCTTTTGTTTTCAGTAAGTAAAGAACCCATTGATTTTTAGCCATATAACTTTTTCTTAATTTTTTATTTTTGATATTTATCTTTTATTAAGACGTTTTTTCTATATTATTTTTCTGAATAAATTAGTTTAAGTCATTATAATATAATAGTTTTATCAAGATTAGTTACATATCAAATTCCTATATATCGTATTTTTTGTTCAAAAAAATTGAAATAAAATAGCAATAATTGCTAATTTTTATTCTGGTCGTTAGAGCATACTATGATCCACATCACAGAGAGTAACTCATTCCATTAAAAATTGATCAAGGATCATGTTATGAAAAACGTAAAATATATCGCTGCTGCTTTGGCTTTAAGTGCTATCTCTTTTGGTAGTATGGCAGCAACAGAAGTTCAAACTACTTCATCTGCCAAGGTTGGCGTGGTTTCTGTAACCGGTGCTGATACCTTGGAAAGTTTGAGTGCTGAATTGTCCAAAAAAGCTGACAAAGCTGGTGCATCTTCTTTCCGCATTATATCTACTAGCGGTAAGAACCAATTGTCAGGTGTTGCTGAAATCTATAACTAATTTATAGTAGAACACACTGAACCCTGACTTTGTCGGGAGATGTCAGAACACGCCGCAGGATGATGTTTATCCCGGCGTGGTTCTGGGTTTCCAGACTAATAAAATCCTCCCATTGGAGGGAGTGTGAATACCACTGAAAACTTTCAGATTATCCGCCAATACCTCGCAAGACAGCACGTCTTCACGCTTTGCACAACAACAGAAAATGATATCTGGTGTGCAAGTTGTTTCTATGTTTTCGATGCCGAGAAAATAGCCTTTTGGTTTATGACTGAATCCCATACCCGTCATGGTGAAATGATGCAAATAAACTCACAGGTGGCAGGGACTGTTGCCGGGCAGATACGTAATATCGCGCAGATAAAAGGTATTCAGTTCAAAGGGAGTGTCATTTGTTTGGCAGGAGAAGAGGATAAAGCGGCCAGAGCACGTTATTGCCGCCGTTTTCCTGTGGCGATGGCGGCTAAAACACCGGTTTGGCAGCTGGATCTCAGTGAAATAAAAATGACTGATAACACGCTGGGATTTGGTAAGAAAATCTGCTGGCAGCGATAAAATTATCTCAGTTGATGAATAATCTGGTTGCGGCTGCCGCGCCATAATAAGCCGGGATCATAAAGATTCTGGATAAACTTGCCATCTATCAGCACATTAATATAGCGGACAACTTCCTGTTGGGCTTTGCTGAGTTCACTTAGCAAATAGCCAGTCCACAGCCAGATATCCTTTTCAGGGCACTCTGTCTTGACCCGTTTTACCAGTTTCAGGATCACAGATATGTTGTCTGGATGAAGCGGATCGCCGCCAGACAGGGACAACCCTTGCCGTTTAATGCGGTTATCCTGTAAATCGGCGACAATATGGTCTGCCATTTCCTGTGTAAATAGTTGGCCGGAATTTGTTCGCCAGGTGCTTTTGTTATAGCAACCGGGGCATTGGTGCTCACATCCTGCGACAAACAGCGTACAGCGGGTTCCGGGACCGTTAACCACATCAACTGGGTAATATTGGTGGTAATTCATTTTTTAGCCTGCCTGAATGCATCTAATTGCCCATTTGCCAGATGTTTTACTCTGCGTTTCACCTCTTCTTGCTTGCCTGCATTGAATGGGCGGGCGTCAGGGCTTCCCAGATAACCGCAGACGCGGCGGGTTACAGATACCCTGGAGGAAGCATGATTGCCGCAACGGGGGCAGGTAAATCCTTTACTGGCGCAGGAAAATTCACCGGTAAATCCGCAGTCATAGCATTCGTCAATGGGGGTATTGGTCCCATAATAGGGGGTGTGTAAGTAGCTGTAATCCCAGACATCTTCCAGTGCTTTTAAATTATGTTGCAGATTGGGATATTCGCCGTAACAGATAAAACCGCCGTTTGCCAGTGGTGGATAAGAGGCTTCAAAATCCAGTTTGTCGTAAGGATTGACCTTCTTTTCAACGTCAAGATGGAAACTGTTGGTGTAATAGCCTTTGTCTGTCACTCCTTCGATAACACCAAATTCAGCGGCATCAAGGCGGCAGAAACGATCACACAGGTTTTCACTGGGTGTGCTATACAGGCTGAAACCATAACCTGTCTCTTTTTTCCATTGATCAGTGGCTTTTCGCAGATGGTTAACAATTGAGAGCGCTTTGATGCGTAATTGTTGGTCATCAAATAGATGGGCCCGATTGCCATACAATGCGTTAATGGTTTCATGAATGCCAATATAGCCCAGAGAGATAGAAGCCCGGCCATGTTTAAAGATTTCAGCAATATTATCATTGGCTTGCAGGCGAATCCCGCAAGCACCTTCCATATAAAGGATTGGTGCAACCTGTGCTTTGACACCTTCCAGACGGGCAATACGGGTCAGCAATGCTTGTTTTGCCAGTGCCAGACGCTTATCCAGCAATCGCCAAAAATGTTTTTCATCTCGTTTGGCCTCGATAGCAATCCGAGGCAGGTTTAAACTGATAACCCCCAAGTTATTGCGACCTTCATGAATTTGCTCACCATTTTCTTCATAAACACTGAGGAAACTGCGGCAACCCATTGGGGTTTTAAAGGAACCCGTGACTTTAACAACCTGATCGTAGTTAAGAATATCAGGATACATTCGCTTGCTGGCACATTTTAGAGCTAGTTGTTTGATATCGTAGTTGGGGTCACCAAATTTATGATTCAGGCCATCACGGATAGCAAATACTAGTTTGGGGAATACCGCTGTTTTGTGGTTCTTGCCCAACCCGGCGATACGGTTACGCAGAATAGATTGTTGGATTAGGCGGCACTCTTTTGAAGTGCCCAGACCAAAGCCAAAAGTGACAAAAGGTGTCTGTCCGTTGGCGGTGTGCAGTGTATTAACTTCATATTCCAGTGACTGGAAAGCGTCGTAACACTCTTTTTCTGTTCGTGCTTCCGCGTAAGATTCTTTATCGGCAATATCCCATTCTTTAGCAACGGCCAAATGTTTGTCATAGCTGGCTTTAACGAATGGTGCTAAGACTTCATCTATACCGTTAATCGTAGTACCACCATAAATATGGCTGGCAACCTGGGCAATAATTTGAGCAGTTACCGCTGTTGCGGTTGCAATGGATTTGGGTGGCTCTATTTCAGCATTACCCATCTTGAACCCGTTGGTCAACATGCCTTTCAGGTCGATCAGCATACAGTTGAACATCGGGAAAAAGGGTGAATAATCCAAATCGTGATAGTGGATTTCACCTCTTTCATGAGCCAGTACCACGTCACGCGGCAGCATGTGCTGTTTGGCATAATGCTTGGCAACAATTCCTGCCAGCAGATCGCGTTGGGTTGGAATAACTTTACTGTTTTTATTCGCGTTCTCATTGAGCAGGGAGATGTTGCTCTGTTCAACTAAACCACGGATTTCCTGATTAAGGCGACTGCGTGATCCCCGGGCAAGATCCCTGTCATGACGATATTCAATATAGAGGCGGGCAAGGTGCTTATAGTTGCCTGCCATCAATTGGTTTTCTACCGCGTGCTGAATATTTCGTATATCAACTTGTCTATGGTCAGCCATTAATTGCGTTACTGTGGATGCCACTTGGGCACAGTACTCATCATCTATGACTCCAGCGGCAGAAGCAGCCTGTTTTACCGCATCTCTGATACGGATTTCATCAAATGGTACCTGACGACCATCTCGTTTTATCACAACAGTTTTCACACTATAACTCCTTGAGAATGTTATCCAAAGATATAATCCATTCTCGTTTTGATATTCAGCTTAAATAGAGGTGATGCTATATATGGTTTGTATTTTTATATTTAAGCACAATATGTAGTAAGTTAAAGTGAAATAATAACGACCTGATTTGATCTAACACAAAGAACAGGAAGCTATATCTGGGAGATGGGAAAAAATAAAAAAACCTTGGTCAGTGGGTGAACTGACCAAGGGTTGATAGGAAATGGAATAGGGATTATTTACGCACTGCGATAGCTTCGATTTCGATTTTAACGTCTTTTGGCAGACGGGCTACTTCAACACAGGAACGTGCTGGGAAAGCGGCATTGTGTTCTTTGAAGAATGCTTCATAAGTCGCGTTAACAGTGCCGAAATCATTCAGATCTTTAACGAAAACAGTTGTTTTAACGATATCTCCGACAGTCAGACCTGCTTTCTCAACGATAGCTTTAACGTTTTCCAGTGATTGACGAGCTTGGGCAGCGATATCTTCTGCGACATCTCCTGTTGCTGGATTGACTGGAATCTGACCGGAAGTGATTACCATACTGCCCAGATCAACACCCTGAACATATGGGCCAATTGCAGCAGGGGCTTTCTCGGTATTAATCTCGTATGACATAGGTTCTCCTGTTAATGTAATAACTGAATAAATATTTCACCAAAGGTGACTATTATAGTGCCCGTACCTGCCTCAGCAACTGGCATAGATATTTACTTGCTGAGTATCACCACATTGCGATCAAATTCTTTCTCGCAGTATTTGCAGGTCAATACCACATCTTCAAATGTGACTTTGACCCGAAAACTACTTTCTACCGGCTCATTGTGGCTGATGCAATTGCTATTAGGACAGACTAACACGCTATCAATACGCTCAGGCAGGTTAATTGGCAGTTTCTTCACAACTTCATAGTCTTCAATACAGTTCACTGTTGCATGTGGCGCATACATAGCAAGCTGATTAGCCTGTTGTTCTGTTAGAAATGTGTTTTCGATTTTGATGAGATCTTTTTTACCTAACTGATTGGAAGGCAGGTTCAGGCCGATGGTAATGCGCTGATCGGTTTCAGTCAGCTTAAATAGAGAGAGTAACTTGAAACCTACCTGAGCTGGGATATGGTCAATCACCGTACCGCATTTAATGGCTTCGACTTGTAGTTGATGATCTTGGGTCATAGTGTTCTGTATGAATACATTTTATTGACAACTATTTCTGTATTCATCCTCCAGATATATTGTTAAGAATCGGCATATCTTCCATTTTAGGTGGTGCCATCCTGTTTATCCAGATAAGACGCAGGTAATTCAGTGTCATTCTACGACTATTATGCCGAAAAGTTGTGGGACCTGGGAGAAGAAGATATTCGTATCCACTGCCAGCTATACGTTGGAAACAAGCTAACCTCCGACAATTGAAGGAAAAGAACCCAGAGAAATGGGCCGCCTCTGTGGAAAAACTCAAAGTAACATTGCCCAGTAATTGGCTGAATTAGTTTGTATATTCCACGATTTGTGGCTTTAAAGGCCACAAATATCATATAAATTAAACTTATGGGCAATTGTTAGTGTACCTTTAACGAGAGATTACTGATCCTGCCGTTGATAAAAGTATGAAGGCAGTCCCTTATTCATGAGTTGGTTTGTTCTCTGAGAAATCCTAATATCTTGGTACATTCCCTTCTAAGGGATATTGATCTTGGAATTATTCCATTGAACTCCTATTTTTTCTAAACAATGTTTTAAGAATCTAACTACGTAATAGCTAATAAAATAAATCCCAATTATCCCGGAAAAATCATTATTCGTTTTAATGCCCTTGGTTGATTTTTGACCGCTGACGATACGCCTCTATCATGAGGCAGTATCCAGTGAAGTGTAAAATATGTGTTAACTGAACTTCTAAATTTACTGGTTTATTATCTGAGTTCACTTTCGAAGGTGAATGAATAGACCTGCTATTCAATTACATACAGAAATAGAGCGTTATGTCAAAAGTAAATGATAACGATTTTCTTTAATCACTCATTTAGAACGAGAGACAATAGTGCCTGACGGGCATAAATACCATTTTCTGCCTGTTGGAAATAATAGGCATGGGGGGTTTTATCCACATCAGCAGAAATTTCATCAATACGTGGCAATGGATGCAAAATTTTGAGGTTCTCTTTCGCGCCCATCAGATCAGCGGCCCGCAGAACAAATTGCGCTTTTACATTGGCGTATTCGGATGGATCAAGGCGCTCTTTTTGCACGCGAGTCATATAAAGAATGTCGAGTTCCGGCAATACTTCTTCTATATTGGTATGCAGGCTGTAAGTTGCGCCTTTTTCATTCAGCATATGAAGAATATGGTTTGGCATTGCCAATGCTTCCGGCGCGATAAAATAAAAATGGTTGCCATTAAATTTTGCTAACGCTTGTGACAGTGAATGAACTGTGCGGCCATATTTCAGGTCACCAACCATAGCGATATTCAGACTATCCAGCCGTTGTTGAGTTTCTTGAATAGTGAACAGATCCAGCAAGGTTTGAGTTGGATGTTGGTTAGCGCCGTCACCGGCATTGATAATCGGAGTATGACCGGAAAATTCGGAGGCCAGACGTGGGGCACCTTCCTGCGGGTGGCGCATCACGATAGCGTCAACATATTGGCTAATAACGGAGATAGTATCTGCCAGCGTTTCACCTTTCTTACCCAGGGAGGTGTTGCTGCTGTCTGAGAAACCAACCACGGAAGCGCCAAGGCGGTGGATTGCGGTTTCAAAAGAGAGGCGGGTACGGGTAGAGGCTTCAAAGAAACAGCTGGCGATAACCTTGTGTTTCAGCAATTCAGGTTGTGGTCTGGCTTTCAGTGTGGCAGCGGTCCGCAACACCCATTCCAGATCTTCGCGGCTCAGATCATTTATTGAGATGATATGTTTGCGATATAACGGATTAGCCATTTTTCACTCTCCTCTAATGCTGACATCCGGGTGCGGTGATCACTTGATGATCACCGGGCAAAAAAAAGCCCCTCACTGAGGGGCAGTAAATGATCGGTTTAGCAACGGCAAAAATAATGATTGTTGGCTGCCTTTAGGCAGTTGCACCCGCACTTTAGCTTGATGAAAAGAGGCGCTGTTTTTCATAATTTCTCCCGGCAAATTGTGGCGAATTATACTCGTGAAAAATCTCACAGCAAGCGTTTGCCGAAGAAAAATGATATTGACAGGATTACCTCTTTACAGGTACCGCCCTGCGGATATCATAAATCATTAGATTTTAAGATCACTTGCCAGTGTTGCTACCATTACCGCTTTAATGGTATGCAGGCGATTTTCTGCCTGATCAAACACAATGCTATGTTTTGACTCAAAAACTTCATTAGTGACTTCCAGCCCCCCATACATATTAAATTCAGCAGCGAGTTGCTTGCCTAACGTCGTTTCTTCATCATGGAATGCGGGCAGGCAGTGCAGGAATTTTACCTGTGGGTTGCCTGTCATTTTCACCACAGCCATATTCACTTGATAAGGTTTCAACAGGTTAACCCGTTGTTGCCAAACTTCTTTTGGCTCTCCCATAGAAACCCAGACATCGGTATAAAGAAAATCAGCGTCTTTAACTCCCTCTGAGACATTTTCAGTTAGCGTAATTTTCCCGCCTGTTTTTTCGGCCAGTTTCTGACATTCAGCAACCAGTACTGTATCTGGCCAGTACTGTTCAGGAGCAATTAGCCGAACATCCATGCCTGTCAATGCCGCGGCTTCCAACATGGTATTACCCATATTGTTACGGGCATCTCCCAAGTAGGCGAATTTGATTTCTGACAGTGGTTTCTCTGGTTGATACTCCTGAATAGTCAGCAAATCTGCCAGTAACTGAGTAGGGTGAAATTCATCCGTCAGCCCATTCCATACAGGAACATCTGCATATTCTGCCAGGGCTTCAACTACTTTCTGAGCATGGCCGCGATATTGAATGCCATCATACATGCGGCCAAGTATACGGGCGGTATCCTTAATTGATTCTTTATGACCAATCTGGCTGCCACTGGAGCCAAGGTAGGTGATATTTGCCCCCTGATCGTAAGCGGCTACTTCAAATGAACAGCGGGTGCGAGTGGAGTCTTTTTCAAAAATTAGCACAATATTTTTACCTGTTAGCCAGGCTCTTTCTGTGCCGGATTTTTTAGTCGATTTTAATTCAGCCGCCAGTTTTAGGAAGATATGGATTTCTGCTGAGGAAAAATCAAGTAACCTTAAGAAATTACGTTGATAGAATGGATTCATTGTTGGATATCTCCACAGTTATTTCTTGCATTTAAATTCAATTTATATCTATAAAAATTCAATTTCAACTCCGAATTAGATTTCTTTGATGTAAACAGTGGTTAGCCTGCTTGTGGTGTGGGAGAATGAATGTTGGGACGGCCAACTGATTGAGGGTATTGGGTATGGCAAATCAAAAAGACTTAGAAGAACAACGCGAAGAAACGCGCCTTATTATTGAAGAATTACTGGAAGATGGTAGTGATCCAGATGCGCTTTATGCCATTGAACATCACTTTTCTGCGGAAGATTTTAATCTGTTGGAAAAGGCGGCAGTTGAAGCTTTTAAGCTGGGTTATGAAGTGACTGACGCGGAAGAATTGGAAATCGAAGATGGTTCTATTCTGATGTGTTGTGATGTCATCAGCGAATGTGGGCTGAATGCTGAATTGATCGATGCTCAGGTTGAACAACTGGTAAATCTGGCCCAGAAGATGGGTGTCAATTATGACGGTTGGGGCACTTATTTCGAAGATCCTGATGAGCAAGATGAAGATGATTTGCCGGAGCAGGGTGAGAGTCGGCTTCATTAATAAAATCAATATATTAAGAGTCCTGTGTTAGTTTTGGTCGTGGCTGATGCATGTGGTTCGAAACCAAATAGTCCTTATAGGTTTTTGCGAATAAGGACTATTGTATTTTAATGGATTATCTTATTAAACCATGTTCTCTGACTGTTGAAAGAATGGTTCCTTTCCTGATTTGATTTTCTTCGGTAATTTCCCTTTTTAATTCTTATTGAACGAAATTAAATTGAATATATATTGAGTTTATTACTTGTTAAATATCTTAAATTATATCTATGATATTGCAAATTTGTAGTCAGATATTGAATTGATAATGTGAGATAGAGGTTTTTAATTAATTGTCTTAGGGGAATCATATTGAATTAACAAGGTGTTTCAAATGGCTAAAATAACTAACATTAAGGACGTTATTAATAATGCCTCTAGGAAAATTTATATTATAGTCGGTGAGAGTAATAATAAGACTCATACTGTTAACAGTAATTCTGAATGGGTAGGTGATATTTGGGTGCCATGGATTAAGAATCAAGATGAAAGTAATAAGGCCATTCGTATAACAATAGAGGGTGAACCAGGCACAACGACTATTTGGGTTTTCCAAGATTATTTGAATCCACCTAATAAGGATCAAGTTAAGTATCATAAGGGTAAAGAGGGTAAACAAGTGGTGAAATTTAACATAATTTAATTAAGAGAAAACTACCTCTTGAAAGAAGAGGCAGTTATTTTCTTACTTGGAAACGTCGGTGCCGAAATATTGAGTAGAAATGCGTAGATAAGTGCCATCCGCTTTGATATCGGCTAACGCTTTATCGATAGCAGCTTGTAGTTCTGGTTCGCCTTTCCGGATTAGAATACCGACTTGATCACCATTGGGTTCAGTTGCGACAACTTTTACCGGTGCATTGGGTTTGTGTTTCTTAAAATCCAGATAGGATAGATTATCGTTGATAGTAGCATCGGCTCTGCCTGTAGCAACCAAATCAATTGACTGATTAAATCCTTCTGTGGGGACGATTTCTGCGCCGTGACGTTTTGCTAACTGAGCGTAATTGCTGGTCAAGCTGTGGCTTGATGTTTTACCTTTCAGGTCGTTGAACGTTTTAATACTATCATTATTTTTGCGGGTGATAAGTACGGCTTTAGAGATAATATACGGAGCGGAAAAGTCATATTTCTTTTTACGCTCTGGCGTAATTGCGACTTGATTAATTACCGCGTCATAGCGTTTGGCATCAAGTCCGGCAATCAGCCCATCCCATTTTCCTTCGGCGAATTCCGCTTTAACATTCAGACGGCGTGCGATTTCACGACCAATATCAACATCAAAGCCGGTTAAGGTTCCTGAAGCATCGTGATAGGTAAATGGCGGATAGGTTCCTTCGGTAGCGATTTTAAATACGCCAGCTGATTTAATGTTATCAAGACCAGACTCTGCACTAGCAGAATAGGCAATGCCAAATTGAATGATGCCAGCCAATAATACGGTAAGGAATGCTTTCATTTTATTTCTCCAAACTGTCAGAAAATTTATTTAATCGTAATTGACTTGATGGATTCAAAGCGCAATTACGGCAAGGTGTTTTTAACGGTGGGTTATATCTCCCAATCCGGTAAGGTATTCGTTAAAGTGGAAACAAATTCAACTGTCCGCGGCTTGAGGGCACGGGTAAAAATCGTTTTTGACGTCCCCGATTCGACAATTTCGCCAGATTCTAAAAATATGACGTTGTAGGCAAGATTAGCTGCCAGACGTAAATCGTGTGTCGCCATCAACATCGTCGTTCCTTCTTTAGCCAACTGTTTCAATACAGCAACCACTTCCAGCGATAATTCCGGATCAAGCGCGGAAGTGGGCTCATCACATAATAACACTTTGGGAGAAGGTGCCAGCGCCCTGGCAATTGCTACACGTTGTTGCTGACCACCGGATAGCGTGGCAGGCAAGACATCGGCTTTGTGTGACATGCCAACCTTTTCCAGTAGCTCAAGTGCTCGCTTTTTAGCCTTTTCAGGCGACCATTTCTGTACCCAAATAAGCCCTTCCATAATGTTTTCAATCACTGTGAGATGAGGGAAAAGCTGAAAATTTTGAAACACCATGCCGGTTTGCTGACGGATCCGTTGTATATCCTTATGAGCAATGCGCTCTTTACCGATGAAAGTCATGTTCTCATTGCCGATTTGGAGCTTACCTGCTTGGGGAATTTCTAATAAGTTGATGCAGCGTAACAGCGTACTTTTACCACTTCCTGATGGGCCAATCAGGGCGGTAAGACTGCCTTCCTCAATGGTCAGATCGATATTTTTCAGGACCTTTTGCCCGTCAAAACTTTTTTCAATGCCGGAGAGCTGAATCATCTTTTAATTCCTTTATATCACTTTGTTGCGAAAACTTCTTTTCCAGACGGGCTTGTAGTGATGACAATACTGAACTGATTATCAGATAAAGTATTGCCGCCTCGGTATAAAGTATGAGGGGTTGATAAGTCACCGCAGCAATACGTTGCGCAGCAAGGAAAAGTTCCGGTACGGTAATGACTGAGGCCAATGAAGTATCTTTCACCAGTGAAATAAATGTGTTTGAGAGTGGCGGAATAGCGATTCTCGCGGCTTGAGGCAGAATGATCCGACGTAATGATTGTGTCCAGCTCATACCAATAGAATAAGCCGCTTCCCACTGCCCTTTTGGTACAGACAATAAAGTGGCGCGAATTACCTCAGATGTATAGGCACCAACATTCAGAGTGAAACCAATAATGGCTGAGGTAAATGCGCCCAGCGTAATACCGACGCTGGGTAAGGCATAAAAAATAAGAAACAGTTGTACAAGTAACGGTGTACCACGGATCAGCCATACGTAGAATTTAGCGACAGCAATAAGCGGTTTTGGCCCGTAAAGCCGGATGAGTGCAACGATAAACCCAAGTATGATACCAAGAGTAAAGGTAATAAGCGTCAGCGGAATAGTGAAAGTAAAGCCCGCATAAAGCATAGGCCAAAAAGAATCGAGTACTAAATTAAACCAGGAGGGCTCCATATACTTTCCCTATTGTGTAATATAAAAATATATTTATTTTTATGAGATTGTTTTAAATATCATATGGCAAGCTGAGAGTTTATATATATAAAATAAAGTTATATCATATTGTCATTTTAGATATATCAAAGAATTTGTATAAATCAATATACTTCATGTCTGATGAAAATATTTCCTGATTCTTCAATTCAACTGGACAACGATAAAGTTCCCAGGTCAGAATTTGTATCCAATGTCGAGGGAACGGGTGCATTTGAGTAAGATATGTTTCACTTATTCGGGAGTATGGTTGCCAAAATATTGAGCCCAGATACGCTGATAGGTGCCATCAGCTTTGATATCAACAATTGCTTTATCAATAGCTGTTTTTAGCTCTGACTCGCCTTGGCGGAGTAAAATTGCTGTTTGCCCTGCGTTTGGATCAGACGCAACAATTTTCACGGGTGCATTTGGCTTGTGCTTCTTATAGTCCAGATAAGAGAGGCTATCGTTGATCGTGGCATCGGCTCTGCCGGTACTGACCAGTTCGATTTCTTGGCTAAATCCATTCGTGCCGATGATTTCCGCGCCATTATTTCTGGCTATCTGAGCGAAGTTGTTGGTCAGAGTATGTGCTGAGGTTTTACCTTTCAAGTCACTGAATGTTTTTATGCTGTTGTTATTTTTATTGGTGATAAGTACGGCTTGAGATGTGATATAGGGAATAGAAAAATCATATTTTTTCTGGCGTTCAGGTGTAATTGCTATTTGATTAATAACAGCGTCGGAACGTCCGGCATCCAGCCCGGCAATAAGACCATCCCATTTTCCTTCGATAAATGTCGGTTTGACATTCAGCCGATGGGCAATTTCACGACCGATATCGACATCGAAGCCAGTCAAAGTACCGGAAGCATCATGATAGGTAAAGGGGGGATAAGCGCCTTCCGTCGCAATTCTAAATATGCCTGTAGATTTAATCTTATCAAACGTTGATTCTGCATTGGCAGAATGTACGAGACCAAACTGGACGGTACTTGCCAGTAAGAGAGTAAGAAGTATTTTCATTTTATTTCTCCGGGTTATTAGCGTTATTAAATTATAATTTGATGTTTTACTGGTAATAATATATTTATTTGTGTGATTTTATTCCAGATACAATATGATAAATTTAATGATTTATATATAAAATAAAATTATATCATATTGTAATTTTAGATATATAAATGTGGAAAATTAATAAAATAAATATTTATTATACGCGTCCTTATTAATGAAATAGACGTTATTATTTTCAATATATTTTATGATGTTTATATAGAATGGGATGAGTTTACACTTTCTTATAAATTTTATCGTTTATGTTTTGAATTAAAAAGCCACTGACAATGCATTTCAGTGGCTTTGATGAAAATTTACTTGTTGAGAATGTTACAGCGCAGCAATGGTTTCTTTCTGAGCTAACAGCTTCTCTTTTGATGCATTACAGGTTGCCAGGCGTTCACGCTCTTTAGTAACAACGGCTTCGGGAGCGCGGCTGACAAAGCCTTCATTTGACAGTTTACCTTCAATGCTGCCAATCTCTTTATCCAGCTTCTCAATCTCTTTATCCAAACGGCTCAACTCGGCTTGTTTATCGACTAAGCCCGCCATTGGGATTAACACCTCTGCGCCATTAATCAGCTTGGTCACAGAAACCGGAGCTTCTTCACCAACAGACAGAATAGTGACAGAAGAGAGGCGGCCCATTGCCTGAATAAAATTCAGATTTTCTGCTACACGACGTTGTGCGTCAGCATCGGCATTACGCAGCAGAACTTCCAATGGTTTGCCTGGCGCGATGTTCATTTCAGCACGGATATTACGTACTGCAATGATCGCTTCTTTAATCCATTCCAGATCAGTCAGTGCCAATTCATCCGCTTTCGCCTGATAAAATTCTGGGAACGGTTGCAGCATAATGGTATCTGCTTCAATCCCCTTAACCATTTTCACCCGCTGCCAGATGGTTTCGGTGATAAATGGAATAATAGGATGAGCCAGGCGCAATAACCCTTCCAGAACTTCAATTAAAGTATGACGGGCACCACGAACTTCTGCTTCTGAACCTTTGTTAATCGCTGGTTTAGACAGTTCCAGATACCAGTCACAGAACTGGTTCCAAGTGAACTCATAAAGAATATTGGCAGCCATATCAAAACGATAGGTATCCAGTGCTTCACGATAGGCTTTTACTGTCTGGTTAAATTCAGCCAGGATCCAGCGATCAGCCAGTGACAACACCATTTCACCGCCATTTTGGCCGCAATCCTGACCTTCTGTATTCATCAGCACAAAACGGCTGGCGTTCCACAATTTGTTACAGAAATTACGGTAACCTTGCAGACGTTTCATATCCCAGTTGATATCACGGCCCGTAGAAGCCAATGCCGCCAGTGTAAAGCGCAGGGCATCGGTACCATGAGATTCAATACCCGCCGGGAATTGCTTTTCTGTACGCTTGCGGATTTTTTCAGCCAGTTGTGGCTGCATCATATTACCGGTACGTTTTTCCAGCAGGTCTTCTAGGGAAATACCGTCAACCATATCCAGCGGGTCAATGACATTCCCTTTGGATTTGGACATCTTCTGGCCTTCGTCATCCCGGATAAGGCCGGTCATGTAGACGGTCTTAAATGGAACCTGAGGTTTGCCATTTTCATCTTTGATGAAATGCATGGTCATCATGATCATACGGGCAATCCAGAAGAAGATGATGTCAAAGCCACTTACCAACACGTCCGTTGGATGGAAAGTTTTCAGTGCGTTAGTTTGTTCTGGCCAGCCAAGGGTAGAAAAAGTCCACAAACCGGAAGAGAACCAAGTATCCAGTACATCTTCATCCTGGTTTAGGGCGACATCTGCACCCAGATTATTTTCACGACGGACTTCTTCTTCATTGCGACCGACATAGACATTACCTTCAGCGTCATACCACGCTGGGATACGGTGGCCCCACCACAATTGACGAGAGATGCACCAGTCTTGAATATCACGCATCCAAGAGTAATACATATTTTCATACTGCTTAGGTACGAACTGGATATCGCCATTTTCAACGGCTTCGATAGCCACTTTCGCCAGAGGCGCTGTACGGACATACCACTGATCAGTCAGCATTGGCTCAATAACCACACCGCCACGATCGCCATAAGGAACGGTCAAATCATGAGCTTTGATTTCGACCAACAGGCCCAGTTTTTCAAACTCAGCAACCATCGTTTTACGGGCGGCAAAACGCTCCATGCCCCGGTATTCAGCTGGAATATCAGAACCGTAAACATCAGAAATCTCGCCATTGGTATCGAAAACTTCTGCTTCATTACGGATATTGCCATCAAGTGTCATGATATTGATCATTGGCAGAGCATGACGTTTACCCACTTCATAGTCATTGAAGTCATGGGCAGGCGTGATTTTCACGCAACCGGTGCCTTTTTCCATATCCGCGTGTTCATCACCGACAATAGGAATGCGGCGGTTAACCAATGGCAGAATGATCTCTTTGCCGATTAAATCCTTATAACGCGGATCTTCCGGGTTAACGGCTACGCCGGTATCGCCCAACATAGTTTCAGGTCGGGTAGTTGCAACCACCAGATAATCTTTACCTTCTGCGGTTGTTACGCCGTCAGCCAGCGGATAACGCAGGTGCCACATAGAACCTTTAACTTCCCGGTTCTCAACTTCCAGATCAGAAATTGCCGTGTGCAGTTTTGGATCCCAGTTAACCAGACGTTTGCCCCGGTAAATCAGGTTTTCTTTGTACAAACGGACAAAAGCTTCTTTTACCGCGTTGGACAGACCTTCATCCATAGTGAAACGTTCACGTTCCCAGTCAACAGAGTTACCCAGACGGCGCATCTGATTGGTAATTGTGCCACCGGATTCTGCTTTCCATTGCCAGATTTTATCGATAAAAGCATCGCGGCCGTAATTGTGACGGGTTTTGCCTTCTTCTGCTGCGATTTTTCGCTCAACCACCATTTGAGTCGCGATACCGGCATGGTCAGTACCGGATTGCCATAAGGTGTTTTTACCTTGCATTCGCTGATAACGGATCATGGTATCCATAATGGTTTGCTGGAACGCATGGCCCATATGTAGGCTACCAGTCACATTTGGTGGCGGGATAACAATACAGAAACTCTCACGGCGGGTATCGCCGTTTGGTTTGAAATAACCACTTTTCTCCCAATGGGTATAAAGAGGCTGCTCAATTTCTTTAGGATTATAAGTTTTATCGAGAGATGGCTCAGATTGCGTTTGGTTAGCGGGTGTTTTTTCCATTTTATCTTGGTACTTAGTCTGTTGGCGGCGTTGCCATGGTCAAATTAAAGCCGACGCTGCGATATGTTTTATATCGTTCACGCGCCAACTGTTTCAAATTTTCATCTATAGGAACGAAGTCTATCACTTCATGGAAAGCGGTGGCAAAGTCTGCAAAATGTGGCAGCAGATTTATCAGGATATCACGGGGTGCATTTCCCCGTTTTTGTGGCCAGCATAACTCAACCGGGGCACCATATCTTGGCCCTTCACCCGCGAGGTTATGTGGAACGAACTGATGAGGCTCCCGTTGCCATAAAGCTTCATCTAACTTTTCTGCCTGTTGTTGATCTTCACAGGCAATCAGTACCCGCTTTCCTGCTCGCCATTTGTCAGCCGCAAGTTGACATGCCAGCCATTCGTGAGCCTGTAAATCCTCTTGAGGTGATGGCTGTTCCAGTAAATAAAACGTGGCACTTTTCATTAATGTCTCTGTTACGAAAAAAGGGCATTGTAAATGCCCTTTAATAAGCGAGGGAGGGATCAAATCAATCGTCGTTATTGATACCAGCATTGCCTGCACGATTTAACAGGAATTGTGACAGTAATGCAACCGGGCGGCCTGTTGCGCCTTTTGTTTTACCTGAACGCCATGCAGTACCAGCGATATCCAGATGTGCCCAGTGATATTTTGTGGCGAAGCGGGACAGGAAGCAGGCTGCGGTAATCGCGCCACCCCCACTGCCACCGGTATTTGCCAGATCAGCGAAATTAGAATCGATTTGTTCGAAAAACTCGTCAGTCATTGGCAGACGCCATGCGCGATCACCCGCCTGTTCAGAAGCATTTAGTAGCTCATGGGCTAATGGATTATGGTTGGATAGCAATCCACTGTAATGATGACCAAGAGCAGTGATGCAAGCACCAGTCAGCGTGGCGATATCAATGACCAATTCTGGATCAAAACGCTCAACGTAAGTTAACGTATCACACAGGACCAGGCGGCCCTCTGCATCAGTATTAAGCACTTCGACAGTTTGACCAGATAGCGTGGTTAAAACATCACCGGGGCGGTAAGCGCGACCACCAGGCATATTTTCACAGCCTGCCATTACACCGATAACATTGAGTGGTAATTGCAACTCAGCAACCACACGCATGACGCCATAAACTGTTGCGGCCCCACACATATCGTATTTCATCTCATCCATGCCACCCGCAGGTTTGATTGAAATACCACCAGAGTCAAAAGTCAGGCCCTTGCCAACCAGGATAATGGGTTTGGCATTTTTATCCGGACTGCCTTTATATTCCATGACTGACATTAGCGATTCATTCTGAGAACCCTGACCAACAGCCAGATAGGCGTTCATTCCCAGTTCTTTCATCTGCTCTTCGCCAATGACTTTGGTTGTAATGTGGCTATTGGCAGAATCTGCGAGTTGGCGTGCTTGAGAGGCGAGATAAGCGGCATTACAGATATTTGGCGGCATATTGCCAAGATCTTTGGCCGCTTTGATACCGGCAGCAATGGCGAGGCCGTGCTGGATTGCACGTTCACCGCTGGTTAACTCCCGACGGGTTGGAACATTGAAGACCATTTTACGCAGTGGGCGACGTAACTCATTTTTATTACTTTTAAGCTGGTCGAAAACATAGAGAGACTCTTTTGCTGTTTCTACCGCTTGGCGCACTTTCCAGTAATTATTACGGCCTTTAACGTGCAACTCTGTTAAGAAACAGACCGCTTCCATTGAACCTGTTTCATTAAGGGTGTTGATCGTTTTCTGGACAATCTGTTTATACTGACGCTCATCCAGTTCGCGCTCTTTACCGCAGCCGATGAGCAAAATACGTTCAGATAACACATTGGGAACATGATGTAGCAGCAGCGATTGACCAACTTTGCCTTCCAGCTCACCACGGCGCAGCAAGGCGCTGATATAACCATCACTTATTTTATCGAGTTGTTCGGCGATAGGGGAAAGGCGGCGAGGTTCGAAAACGCCGACAATGATACACGCACTACGTTGTTTCTCCGGACTACCGCTTTTTACACTAAATTCCATGCGTTCTCCTGAATCTTAAAGACAAAGACGGACGCTATCGTTAAAATATAGCGTTCCGCATTAATCTACCCCATAGAAAGTTCACTCTTTATGTTAAGCTAAACGCACTACTTAATAATTGTTTAGCTAACTATTTCAGTATGTTCTGATTGGGAACCTAAATAAATATGAAATGCTTCGAGAACATTTTAGCAATAGGGAAGCCAAACTGATGCATATAATAAATAGTAGATATACAATGAAGTTAGCCATTTTCCTGCAAAAAGACAAGTTTTCACAGGCGTAATAAGCGTGATCATCATTAGATATCTGGTACGGGAAACCCTGAAAAGCCAAGTTGCGATACTCTTTATCCTTTTACTGATCTTTTTCTGTCAAAAGTTAGTAGAAATTCTGGGTGCAGCAGTGGAAGGAAACGTCCCGGCAAATTTGGTTTTATCCTTGTTAGGGTTGGGTGTGCCTGAAATGGCGCAACTTATTTTACCCCTGAGTCTTTTTCTTGGGGTGTTGATGACTTTCAGCAAACTCTATACTGAAAGTGAAATTACTGTTATGCATGCGTGTGGCTTGGGCAAACGCGTGTTGGTGGTTTCGGCACTTATCCTGGCGTTGTTGACTTCTGTGCTGGCGGCGGTGAATGTTATTTGGGCAATGCCATGGTCCTCAAAATATCAGGAGCATGTGGTGGCTGACGCCGAGGCTAATCCAAGCCTGGCGGCGATAATGGAAGGAAGATTCAAACCTTCTAATAACGGCAATTTGGTGCTCTATATTGGTAACGTGTACGGCGACAAATTCGAAAACGTATTTCTTGCCCAGCTTCGTCCGGTTGATAACCAGCGTCCTTCGGTTGTGATCTCGGATGGTGGTCATATGGTGGAACGGCCTGATGGCAAACAGATGGTTGTCCTTAACCACGGTACTCGTTACGAAGGTACCGCAATGTTGCGGGATTTCAGAATTACCGAGTTCAATGATTATCAAGCGGTTGTTGGGCATCAGGCTTCGACTGTAGATGGCGATAAAATTGAACAAAAGTCCATGACTCAGTTATGGCAAAATGATGATAAAGATTCCCGTGCTGAGTTCCATTGGCGCTTAACCTTGGTGCTCTCGGTATTGATTATGACCATGATGGTTGTACCGTTAAGTGCGGTGAACCCACGTCAGGGCCGGGTACTCAGCATGTTGCCTGCAATGCTGCTTTACCTGATCTTCTTCTTACTGCAAAGCTCCCTGCGTTCTAATGGTAGCAAGGGCAAATTGGATCCGATGATCTGGATGTGGACGGTTAACGGGGCTTATCTGATGCTGGCGCTGATTCTCAATACTTGGGATACCGTACCGATGCGCAGGATTCGGGCTCGTTTCAAAGGTAGAGGAGTAGCCTGATGTTTGGTGTATTGGATCGTTATATTGGGCGGACTATTCTACAAACCATTCTGATGACACTATTTATGCTGGTATCACTCTCCGGCATTATTAAGTTTGTTGACGAGTTGAGAAGAGTGGGGCGGGGGGAATATACCACTCTTTCCGCTGGTCTTTATGCTTTGCTGAGTGTGCCGAAAGATATTCAGATATTTTTCCCGATGGCAGCTTTACTTGGGGCCTTATTGGGGCTTGGCACGCTGGCAACCCGCAGCGAGCTGGTGGTTATGCAGGCTTCTGGTTTTACCCGTATGCAGGTTGCTGGCTCAGTCATGAAAACGGCAATTCCGCTGGTGATCCTGACCATGGTTATTGGTGAATGGGTTGCGCCACAAGGTGAACAGATGGCACGTAACTACCGGGCTCAGAAGATATTTGGTGGTTCTTTGGTTTCAACAACTAAAGGCATGTGGGCGAAAGACGGGACCGATTTTATCTACATCCAGCAGTTAATGAGTGATACAGAGCTTAAAGGCGTCAATATCTATCATTTTGATGATGATAAAAAACTACTCTCTGTAAGATATGCAGCCAGTGCTGTTTATGATGAAGATAGTGACTTATGGAAGCTTTCTCAGGTGGAAGAATCTAACCTGACAGACAACAAAAAAATCACGGGATCACAGAGTATCTCTGCTGACTGGAAAACTCGGCTGACACCACAAAAATTGGATGTTGTCGCGCTCGACCCTGAAGCACTTTCCATCAGTGGCTTGTATCAATACATCAAGTATCTCAAACAGAGTGAGCAGGAATCAGGGCGTTATCAACTGAATATGTGGAAAAAGATATTTGCCCCACTTTCAGTTGCGGTAATGATGTTGATGGCGCTCTCTTTCATCTTCGGACCGCTGCGTACTGTACCGATGGGAGTTAAGATAGTAACGGGGATCAGCTTTGGCTTCTTATTTTATGTCCTCAACGAGATCTTTGGCCCACTGAGTTTGGTTTACAGTATGCCGGCAGTTTTGGCAGCGCTGCTACCAAGTTTGCTGTTCCTTACTGTGAGTGTTTATTTATTGCTTAAGAGACAGTAATTTTTAGCAATCGTGGTGCGGGTGATAGGAACAAGATATTAGAGAAGCTGCGGGGATGGAGAACTAAGCGGGAAACTCCATCCCAGGTATCTCGATTTATAAAACTCAGATTCAAACTTGTTTGTGATTCCTCAACAATGCAGTTACCAGTTGATTAACCCCGGTTGTTACACTGCTGAACTTACTGTGTTGCTTCCGGGTAATCACCACAAATACTCCGATATTCTGCTCGGGGATCATTGCCATATACGTATTGAACCCACCACCGCCACCGGTTTTCTGATAAATACCCGATACATCACCACGGGAGTTCATGTAAACCCAGCCAAGGCCGACGCCATCTGCCTGACCGGCAACATCCATCCCTTTAATTGAAGCCAGATCGGAACGCTTAAAATAAACTCCCTGCTCGCGGCTGGCGGTCTGCTTACGTAACTGATTGTCTGATGACAAAAACTGCTGCATCCAGCGCTGCATATCTCTTGGCGTGGAATAGATTCCACCACTACCTGCTGCCGCAACAGTATTAAGACACGGACTGGGTTTATCACTTTCCATCAGACGGGCACATTGAGAGCGGCTGGGTGTCAGTGTCGTGTCTTTCATATAGTAAGGGCCGGTGATCTTATCGTGCAACAAGCGGGTGTATGGCTTACCTGCGGCCTTAGAGAGTGCATCCGCTAATAAATCGTAAGCCAGATTGGAATAAGATACAGTTGTGCCTGGAGATACATCTAATTGAGCTGTTTTCAACCAAGTCCAGCGATTGGCTTGTGTAGGCCAGACAAAAACAGGGCGTCCCCATTGACCTCCCGGCTGTTCACGAGGTAAACCACTGGTATGGCTTGCCAGGTGGAACAACCGGATAGGTTGAAGAGGGCTGTATTGAGGCACTCTCACGCCATAATAGCTGTAGTCCTGCAATGGATCGGTGGAACGCAGAACCTTATCCTCTTCCAGCTTGATCATAATCTCACTGGTCATCAGCTTAGTCAGCGAAGCGATGCGGATAACTGAATCAGGCTTAGGACGGATGCCGTTTCCCGGACGAGTTTCACCGAAGCTGCGGTAAACCGCCTGATTATTATCAATCACCACCATTGCCATACCTTGGGCATTGCTGCCATTGAAAATATCCTGCGCGTACTGATCAACCAATTGCGAAGCTAGCTTTTTAGTTCTCGCGTTTCCCTCAAACACCTCCCATTTCAATGGTTGTTTCTTGGGTTGCAGAAACTTTGGAGAATAGGTTTTATCGGAAGAAGAACAGGCTGCGAGAGCCAAAACCATGGCAGAAACAGGGAAGATCTTAAAAAACTGTTTATTCATTTTGAATTAACCAATTAGGCATACTTCCAGTAAACTCACGGACAGGATAGAGATATCAAAATACGGTTACTTATTCTTTTTAAACAGCATCATCAACGCGCCAATGACAATGCCCAAAAAGATACCAGCACCAATCCAGCTAATAATCGTCATAACCATTTACCTCATAGTGAATTATCATCCAGATTATATAAGGTGATTATAAGTTGTCTATCGGCGTCAGAGTGTTTCAGTCAACTATGGTGATATAAAACTGTTTTAGTTTTTTTTCGGTTGTGAGCTGGTGCTGAGTAGGAAGATTAATTTCAGACTGAAAAGATGTTGCTGAGTATGCTTTATACTCGCTTGGGTTTTTTGTGTTTAAGAATTGAACGTGCATTTGCATGGAATAGATGGAAGTGATCTTTTTTTCGACGGTTAAACTGAGTCAGTAGGATAACTATTGCTAACAGATCACTGACAGGTATAATGGCCCCCGTTATCCGCATACTACTTCAGTGCCGAAGTGGCGAAATCGGTAGACGCAGTTGATTCAAAATCAACCGCCTTCGGGTGTGCCGGTTCGAGTCCGGCCTTCGGCACCAACAGTATGTAAATAGACGTTCACAGACGTCTTTTTTTATGCCTAAAATCCAGCATTTACTCACTTTTCTCGTTATATTAACTCTCTCAAGGTCAACCGACTTCAACGCACATCTACCAACAGATGTTGGTACAGATGATGGTATTTCCGGTTCGATAATGCTTGTACCAACAGGGAGGGGACAAGTATGGCGCTGACAGATATCAAAATCAGAACAGACAAGCCAACGGATAAGCAATACAAGCTAACCGATGGCAACGGTATGCATCTTCTCGTCCACCTGAATGGTTCTAGATACTGGCGTCTGCAGTACCGCTGTTGTTCAATGCTAAAAAACTCGTATTGTGAGCTTGGTCCGGGCGATAGGGAGCTTTACACTGTGTCATCTCAAAAGCAGCAACCAGAAAGCTTCTAAGAAGGTAGCGTTCTTACTGTTATATCTAAGGCAGGAGCCATGACTAGTCGCCCGCAAATGATTATTAATGTTCTTCAGGCTAATCCTGATGAACAATTCACAGTTCGTCAGCTTGCCCAAAAGATCATAGATCACTATGGTGCAGAGCTTGCCGACAAGCGTCAAAATCCTCGTTTTGCCAGCGATGAAGATTTCTTGAGTCAAATAGCCGCTGAAGTCGGTGGTAGTAGAACCGTTCAGGCAAAAGCCATGTGTTCTCAGGTTATGACACGAGACAAGCCTCGACCTAGGCTATTTTACTGGGGTAAAGAAAGTGACAATGGCGTGCAACAAGAGTCGTCTTTTGACATCGCCCCGACTCCATCTGCTGAAACAGTAAGCTTTTCTGAGCATGCGCTTTACCCGCTTTTGATTGAGTACCTTTCTGAAGAAGAAGAATTGCTTTGCCGTCGTATCAATGAGAAACGTTCTAGCAACAACAAAGGCCTTGGAGCAAACCATTGGCTTTATCCTGATATTGTTGCGCTGCAGCCTCTCGATAAAGGCTGGGATAGCGTTGTGCAAAACTGTGTACGGTATAGCGAAGGGCGTTTAACCCGCCTGTGGTCGTTTGAAGTAAAACGTCAGCTTAACCGTAGCAATGTTCGAGAATGTTTCTTCCAGGCCGTGAGCAATTCAAGTTGGGCACACTTTGGTTATTTGGTCGCGACCGAAATAAATGAAGATAAGCAGCGTGGCGTTGAAAGAGAGCTTCAGATGTTGTGTGCATTGCATGGTATCGGTGTGATCCTGCTTAACCCGCAAGATCCGAGTAATAGCCTGACTCTCATCCCAGTGCGAGAGCGAACCAGCATTGACTGGCAATCTGTCAACCGCCTAGTGGTAGAGAACAGGGATTTTAAAGAATTTATCGATCTGGTGTCTGATTATCACCAGACAGGAAAAATACATAAAGCGTTGTGGAACAAATAAGTCGGTCCAAGATTTCAGCCACAAACATAAGCGAGATAGAAGAAAAAGAATTAAATCACTGTGGATTGCCTGAAGCTAAGAACTTGAAAAGACCTTGTCCTTAATACAATGTGTCGCCCGCACAATAAAGGTGACTGCCTGAGCGATCACCTTTAGTCGTATGGTAGTTACACCGAATGGACAGCGTCTATTATCGTAAGCAACAACCGGAACATTATATTCATACTCATCTCACTGTTACCTGTCCATTCATTAGCATCGGGAGAAGCCAGTCACGGAGTTTTATTAGCTCCCAGTTTTCAAGGCTACGGGAAAAAATCATCTTATTGTATTCAGAAACAATATTGTCATACCGTTTCAATATTTCTTGTTGAGGATAAACAACTTTAAGTGAGTGCAAATCGTTCTTCGTGATAGAACCGAAGGTGGTTCCCTCAGAATTCCGGCGATCAAACACCTGTTTAAAATACTTCATTACATAAAATAAAAAACCATCTGAATCACTTTTACTATTTAATGCTGCTAGTCCTCGTCCAATACAACAGTCGGCATTAGCAATATTCATATCACCTACCGGGGCGCGAACACTCAACAGAATATCGCCTTTTTTTGCCATTCGTGCTGGCGACGTCGTATATTGACGAGGAATAGGGAAAAGCCAACCAAAATCAGTTGAGCCTTGAAAAAATAAAGATCCATTCCCATCTTCATTGTAAGACTCTCCTGCGGGTGATTGTCCCATGGTAATATTCGCTATTTGAGAAAGGGTTATGACCTCCCAATCGACAGGAATCTTCCGCTTCAGAGAGGGATTATAAACCATCTTCCCACCGGAGGTTTTATACGGTTTACCATTTGCATCCGGGAAATCAAACTGTACAAACCAATAGTCGTATAGTGTTTTCGCCATCGCTTCTAGTTCAGTGTTAATGCGATTATTAAGAGCGATTTTTAGATCAATAACCTCTAGAAGTTCACGTGTTTTTATTTGTGTTGTTAAGTCATCTATAGCTGGCACAGACATTTCATGAAGCTCATTCCTGTTGACTCCCGGAACGGCACTTTTGTCAGACGTGCGAATTCGTCCTAAGCAACTAAGTAGGTAATAAATATATTTAGGGTCATTGCCTTTGAAGTTTTGCACATACAAAGCTGTATTGTGTGGCCAATATTTATCTTCAGAATAATATATTTCACCCAAGGTGCCGTATCGTCCGGTTATAACTCCCGGCCCCTCGACCTTATACTCTTTATGCCAGCCAGATATACCTGCAGAACTAATTACAGGATATGGTCCTAACTCCCTGTTTTTTTCAGGTAAATCATATCCCCTCTTAAGCATAATTAAATCGCCCAAACGCTTGGGTTCAACCTTACTCATATTTCAATCCCGCCAACTTCTTCTTAATATCCACTTCCAGATCGCGTGACTGACTAAACAAACTATCCAGATTATCGCTAAAATTTTTTATTTTCTCAGAAAATTGCTTCGGGGTAATATCGGTATATTCAATCTTGACATCAAAATATTGTCCGGCACTAAGTGAGTAGTTTTTGGCTGCGATATCATCATAAGAAACCACCACGGAGAAATCTTCTTCACTCCACTTCTTATTAAATACTTCGCAGATATGCTGCTCTTCTTTTTCACTCAGTACCGTTTTCTGGTTTTTGCCATCTTTGACCTTCTCCCCCAGGTTCGAGGCATCAATAAGTACCACACCTTCTTTATTACTATCGTCGATAAATAGAATTGAAACGTTGGTGCCAGTAGTTGCGAAGATATTCGATGGCATAGAAACTACACCCGCCAGCATCTTATTGTTCACCAGATGCTCACGAATACCTTTATCAATACCGGACTGGGCAGTAATAAAGCCTGTTGGCACAACCACTGCGGCTTTACCACCCGGTTTTAGCGAGTAAATGATGTGTTGCAGGAACAATTGGTAAATGGACATTTTGTCCTTTGCCGCTTTCGGTACTTTTGGGATACCGGCAAAGAAGCGCTCCTGATTCTCTTTGCTGTCCAGATCGTCACGAAAGTCGCTGAAGTCCATCTTAAACGGAGGGTTAGAGACAATATAATCAAAGCGTTTTATCTCCCGACCGTCTTTGTGATATGGGTGCAAAATCGTGTTGCCCTGAACCACATTCGGAATGGAGTGCACCAGATTATTAAGGATTAAGTTTAAGCGCAGCAGGCTGGAAGATTTCTGCGAAATATCTTGGGCAAAAATACTGCAACGATCCTCGCCGATGGCGTGAGCCACATTCATCAACAGCGTACCGGAACCGGCTGATGGGTCATAACAACTAACGTCCCGCACTTTACCTTGCTGCTCTTTTGGAACCAAGATCTCTGCCATTATGCGTGCTACGGCATGCGGCGTGTAGTACTCGGCGTATTTGCCTCCAGAGTTGCTGTTGTAGTCTTTAATCAGGTACTCAAAGATGGTGGCGTAGAAATCAAATTTCTGTGTAAAAATACGCTCAAAACTGAACTGACCAAGCTTATTGATAATGGCGCGGCAGAAGTCATCACGTTTAGATTCATCCGCAATATATTGGCTAATGCGGTCGAACAGCACCACTTTCGCCCCACCATCAGTTTTCACCGCAAAGACATCATTGTTCGTCACGGCGATATCCAGCAAGGTATCGTCAAAAGTCTTAGCAAAATCTGCAGCGTTTTGATTATTAAACAGATAGCTGATGAAGTGGTGCGGCTTGAGGGTTGCAGTATCCGCACTCATCTTGAGTTGCAGTTTGTTTAGCTGCTCTTCACTCATAGCGCTTAGCACATCTTCCCAGCGCTTCTCATCAGCTAGCTTTGGATCAACTTTTTTCGCCTCAAAGGCAAATTTGTCGTTCAGGAATTTGTACAAGAATGCCTGCGTGATGATTTTGAATTCGTTACCATCGTTACCCAGACCGTAGTTGGCGCAAATGCTTTTCAGGTTATCGATCAGGGTTTTAGTTTTGTCTCTAAATTCTAGCTCTACCACGTTCTTGCTCCGGTATTAAATTCGTTCAGGTATTCTGCAACAATCAGACGGTTGATGTCTCTGGCAGCGTCAGCACTCAGGTTGATATGGTGCACATCTTCAAAGTGGTTGAGCACGCAAGACACCAACTGTTTCTCAAAATAACTTTCATTGTTCAGGATCTGGCTGTTGTTCAACACTTTTTCATCCGCATCCTGTTTCACACCAAACAAAGCCTCAAAAATTTTACGCTCTGGCTTACCAAATGCGCCACGCTCCTGGAGCCGCTTATGGGTTCGGACATACTTCCTGTCCCCCCGATACTTCTGTAGCAGCAGGTTGTTCTGGCGGTTCAGCTCTTTGATGCGGTCATGAATTCTATTGAGTGTGCCAATATTTGCAACCATTTCGTTCTGCGTGACGTCACTGAGTTTCTTTTTCTTAAAAAGGCGTTCCAGCTCTTCTTTGAGAGTAATGAAGTGAGGGTCTTGCTGATCAAAGTTGCTAGCTAATGCTTCACGGGTACGCCGGAGCGTCTGTTTCAGCTTGTCGGCCAGAATCAGCTCCTCTTCACCAACCTTCACAAACTCGAAAATGACATCTTCCAACGCACGATTTAGCAATCCGGAGATATCCTCACCCTGTTCCAGGTTTTCTCTCAGATTAAGCAGGTCAAGGCGGGCACTGGCGACACGGTAGAGGACATTGAGCCGGTTAAAATCGAGCTCAGTGAGGAAATCGTAATCGCCCTGCAGACGAATAACGTTATACAGACTTCTGGCATCAGCCAGAGCGTTTTTCAGCACCAGCGCGGTTTCACGAACCTGGATTTCGTTGATTTGGTCGGAGAAAATTTCTGCATTTTCGGTATCAAACTGGAACAGTACATCCTTGATATGTTCGATTTCCTGGCGAATTTCCTCCTGCGATTTGAACAATTGGGAGTAATTCGCCATTTCGTCACCCAGCTCATCCTGTAGCTCTTCGAAGTAAGCTTTATTGGTGGCATCAAATTCCTGACTAATGTCGGCAAAATCCACCACATAGCCATAATGAAAATTCTTGTAGGTTCGGTTTACGCGGGTTAACGCCTGCAACAGACCATGTTTTCGGATCACGCGGCCCAGATAAAGTTTTTTCAGACGTTTTGCATCAAAGCCAGTAAGCAACATGTTGTAGACAAACAGCAAATCGATTTTCCCGGCTTTAAAATCGTCTACCCAATCTTTCCGCTCTTGCTTTGTGCCAACATCATGCAGAATTAAGGCTGCGTTCTGAATGGACCTCTTCTTACGACCGGGAACGCTGTAAACTGCCTGAGGCTCGGCGGCTTGCGAATAGCCTACACTTTCTTCCTGCTCAGATTGCTTATCAGTAGAAGTAAACTCTTCATTAAAAAGTTCAAACATCTGTTTCGCCTGCTCAGAACTGGCGCAGATAACCATTCCACCAATGGAGTCGTCATTGTAGGTTTGACGGCTATTTTCGAAATCAGTAGTAATGTAATCCAGCATCGGTTTTACAAAGCTTGGGTGAGAATAGACTTGAGTCTGTTGCCCGCTACCCATTTGTACCTCTGCATCTTTCAGTGCTTGCAGTAACACCATTCTGTAGTTACTGGCAATTTCTTCGCGGATAAGGCGCAGTGTATAGCCGTCTGCAATGGAAGCATCGTAATAATATTTGTGAATGTATTCACCAAACAGTAACCGCGAGTTGTAATCGGTTCCAAGAAGGGGGGTTCCGGTCAGGCCGATTTTAATGGCATTGGTATCTGACTGGGTCAGATTGGCAAGGAAGCTTCCCGTCGGATTATAACTACGATGAACTTCATCCAGAAAATAGACGCGCTGAATACTGACATCGTAATCTTTAGTCGTAACGACATCAGGGTCATCTTTAAATTTCTGAATATTAACGACAGTGATTTCAGGCTTTCCAAGATGGTTGTGAATAACCTGCGTTGCCTTAATATCGCGGGAAAAGGCCTCACGAGAATCGATAAGATGTACCGTTAATCCGCGGGAGGTAAATTCACGCTGCGCCTGTTGCAATAAATCCAGGCGATCGACAATAAAATAGAACTTAGGGATCACCTGTTTTTGCTGAAAATAATTCGTCAGAAAACTCACGTTGTAATAGGCCAGCGCAGTTTTGCCGCTACCTTGTGTATGCCAAATGATTCCTTTTTTGAGTCCTGCATCTAACTTGCGTGCTATCGCTTTTGTAGCAAACAACTGCGGGTAGCGCATGATGTGCTTCTCAAGGCCTGAAAACTCTGTGACATAAACCAGCGCATAGCGCAGAATAAATGCTAGGCGATCACGGCTCAGGAGCGAAGTACAAATGCGATTAGTCGGTCGATTATGATCTTTGTTGGTCTGGAACTCAGGGCTGTTGCGAATCACTTCAAGGTTATTGTCTTTCAAAACAACCCGTTCAGTTTCTTCAGACAACGGTTTTAACATTGCAGTCAGGTCAAAAGTTTCCTCTTCACGGAAATAGTTGAATACTGGATTATGGTATGAACTGCTGGCGTAGAATGCTCCTTGAATCGGTTCCGGGTCGCCGTCGTCATACTCCATGTTGTTGGAGAAGACCATAAACTGGGTGATGTTGGCAAAACGCCTAAATTTCGGGTTCTGAAAACGTTCATTGATTCGTTTTCGTTCATCAATAATGCCTTCCCGATTATTTGGCTTTTTAACTTCGATGAAAACCAATGGCATACCATTAATCAGCAATGTGATATCAGGACGGAATTCTTCATCGCCATTGACACAAGTCAGCTCGGTAACAACATGGAAGCTATTGTTATTGAAATTTTCAAAATCGATCAGTTTGATATTAGAACGGTCTGTGAGCTTTTCGAAAAATGCGCGTCCTAAATCTTCGTTATCAAGTAAGAGTGTTATCTCTTTCAGAAAACGCTCGACATCATCTGGGTTTGTACTGGGATTGATCCTGACAATAGCGTCTTTAAAGATCTCAGGAAAAATATTAGTTCCTTTGTCCCAATTCTGCCCTTTGAGTGACAGATAGGTGTAACCCAACCTAATGAGGTGAAGAATCGTTGGGATTTTTACGCGAGTATCTTCAGTAAATTTCCCTATTTTGGTGGTAGTTATCATTCCTCAAGTATCCTCTCAAGCAATTTGCTTATGTCACATTGGAAGAGGGCACAAAGCTTGTCTACCGCTTCCAAATCAACCTTTTTAGCAGTTTCTTTGTACATCAGCGATGCGTATTTTATGCTCACCCATTAGTCGGGCTAGATGGCAACGGATCATTGTTGTCCTGCTATGCAAACGTGTTAATGACTATCGGAACACTATACGGCTTTTTAGGCTGACCGAACATTTTTTCAGTTCAACTTAAAAATTTCGTCATTATGTGAATTATTTGTAGTTCTCAAGATGATAGACCGTTAGCGTTCGTGACCCTACTCGGGGTTAGGATCATTCGGTGAACTCACGTCGCACAACAACGTGAGTTCTATCGAGTATTTTGGAGGGAATCGCGATGTTCGAGTCGGTAAGACAATACATTCTCAAGCCGGTTGAATACGCAACCATTGAGAGGATTTTGATAAATGCTTAGCTAAATGGTCGTCATGCTAACTTATTCGTTATTATTTAACCAAACTCAAATGTGGAGGACGTTTACCAGACGCTTGCTCAGATAAACCTTCCCCATTGATGGTGCACATAAAGAAGCTATTATTGAAAGTAAGAGCACTTACTTCATCTGCGGGGAACCGTAGCCGCTCAAGAATCTCACTACGTTTGATCCCACATGAACGCAGTGCTGAAAACACCTTTTCCAACACAAGTGATTTCTCACGATCGTCCATGCCTTGTGGTTCGCTGGTCCGATATCCCCGACGAGCCAACTCAATTGATAACTGTCGATAATGCCATTCGGTAGATAAACCCACGTCGAATGTACGACGGACCAAAGCTGCGAGTGACACTTTCCAATTTTTTTTCATCGAGATAAGTAGATCGAGCGATGGCATTCTTGGAACTGTCGCCAAAACGCTGCGTTCGGGCATCAAAAAAGCTGATGCAAAGTGGTCCGCATCTAACTCAGCTTGCCTGCCGTTATTGCTTGAATGTTTGTGAAGAACTAAATGCCCTAATTCATGAGCAGCATCGAAGCGACTACGCTCTGGTGTTTTCATTGTGTTCAAAAGAACAAATGGTTTTTCGTCAATCCAAAATGAAAAAGCATCGACTTCAATGCAGTTTTCAGCAAGCGAGAATACACGCACGCCATTAGCTTCCAGAAGGTGAACTAAGTTAGAAATCGACAATTCACCGACACCCCAGTGCTCTCTCACTGCTCGGGCTGCGCGATCAGGTTCTGAATAACCATCGAAGCTACAATCAGGAATATTAGGTTTCGGTAGTTTGAATTGTTCTTCAATCCAGATTGATAACTCTTGGGCCAGTTTGCCTGCACCAAGCGCGGAATCTCTTTTCTGCGCGCTTAGCTTAGTCATTGCCCGAAAACTAACCGATTCAGGAGAAAGAGAGGGGACATCTCTGTCGAGGAAAAACTCAACAGGGTAGCCAAGAACCGCTGAGATTCTCTCTATACTGTCACTGGCTACAGCATCAAAGATACCTGCCTTCTCATAGTTCGAAATCGTTCTGCTGGTCAACTCAGCTGCTTCGGCTAAAGCTCTTTGTGTCAGACCTCTTCGTTCTCTTGCTATACGTAAACGTTCTGAATTAAACATAGTACATACTTAGCCTACTTTTAAAATGTTGAGGTCGATATCCGGCGTAAACTGCGGTGCATCATTGCTTTGGATAATCGGCTCAGGTCCGCGAATATCAAGTATCAAACGCGTAGAAAAACTATTAACTACATTCTTATCGTTGTAAGAAATAGGTCGTGAAAGTTCTGCGCGGATACTTACACGGTGAAAGTCATCGATTTCATAAAAATCGTAGAGTAAAAACCATAAGTCCATTCCGATTTTATTCGGCAGGAGAGGGACTACATCGCCTTCGGGTAGATCAAGGTCCAACTTAAGTTGGTTATCGTCGAACTTCAGATCTCCTTGTCCTGGGGTATTATTGTGAATCAATCCCATCAGGTCGCAAGTAAAGTCACCTTTCTTCAAGCGAGATTCGGGGTATCCATGAATAAGTCCAGTTTGATTGCAGCCACGGCATAGGTAAATTGCAACATTATCATCGCTAGCGGTCAATTCAACATTTCGGATAGACAGCCGTTTGTACCCTTTAGGCGCAAGAATTTCACGGGCTCCGCTTACCCCCTCACCATAAAAATACTGTCCGCGTGAAATTGCTGGATGGTTTTGGGTAGTTGAGTACCGGCCTGATAAACCTCGTTCGAGAATACGACCAAGATCACTTTGGCTGAGATTCATAGGCTGGAGATAGGACTCAACGTCATCAGGGTCGGCCAGCACGACAGTTTTTGCGAGATTATGAGAGTACATCGGTAGCGCCTCTTATGGATTTTCTGTTTTTTATACCTCATTTGAGAATTAAAAACAAGAAAATTACTGGATACAATTCCAGTGGGGATGTATTGCTAACTTCACTATTTAGGTGCATGAAAAGTAAAGAATAACTGAGAACTCTATAGCCCTAAAGTTCCAATCTATAATAGTGAGACAAGTGACCTTTACCTATATCTGGAGCAGAATAGAATGATTCAACTGCTACACCTCAGGAGTATCCGCCGTTATGACCAGCCTAGTTTTTTCTTATTCCCATGTAGATGAAGCACTACGCAATGAGCTTGAGAAGCATCTTTCGCCTCTGAAGCGGATGGGGAGGATTACCACATGGCACGATCGCCGTATCGTCCCAGGTCAGGAGTTTGAACATCAGATTGACCTCTATTTTTCACAAGCAAATATCATCCTGTTGCTGATCAGTAGCGATTTTATCGCTTCCGATTACTGCTATCAGGTCGAGATGACTAACGCACTGGAGCGTCACAAGCGTGGAGAGGCAGTGGTCATTCCGGTGATCCTCAGAGAGTGCGCTTGGCACCAGTTGCCATTTGGAAACATCATGGCGGCGACGATTGACGGTAAGCCAATAACCAAATTTGCAAGCCATGATGAAGGCTACGTTCAGGTGGTTAATGCTGTATCTCGCGCTATTGCAAATATGGGGATGAAAAAACCGCAGCAGGGTACAAATGCTCATCCTCCTGCCCAAGCTAATCCGAGTATTCAGGCAACTGACCCTATATTTACGCCACGCTCCAGCAACCTTTCTCTGCCAAAAAACTTTACCGACCTTGATAAGGATCGCGCCAGCCGTGAAGGATTCGAGTACGTCGCACGTTATTTTGAAAACTCACTGAATGAGCTTAAACAGCGCTATGCTGGGTTAGATGTTGATTTCCATCAGCGTGACGCAGATTCCTTCACTTGCGCAGTTTATATCAACGGTAGCAAAGTTGGTCAGTGTGGTATCTGGCGTGGCAATCAACACCATGGAATGGGGGATATCTGTTATAGCCAAGAGAACGTTGTTCGAAATAGCTTTAACGAAAGCCTGAGCCTTGTTGATAACGGTCAAACTCTTGGTTTTCGTGCTCTGATGGGAAGCTATAGTGGCGGCATCTCACGGGAAGGGCTGTTGACGAACGAAGGGATGTCGGAACATCTCTGGGGAATGTTTTTCGGAATAATCAAGCAACGTATGTCCCGATGATTTAACTACGCCATAATCTGGTATGTAGCCCGATTTGTGCAAAGCCGTTCCTATCAAATTACGATAAGGATTTAGAAATGGTACAACTTAATCTTGCCAAGGTGTTGTTACTTGGGGACGAAAGAAATGGGTACGTACGTTATGAAATATTCTCAAAAGAAGGAGAACGCGCGGACTATCCTGAAAAAATTGTGGTTTATCGTGAGAAGATGTTGGAGGCGAACAGCGATAAGTATTGGGCTAAAACGGATGAGATCATCAGTCTGGAGCATCTCGGATTCCAAAAGGATGGATTTCAAATGGCAATTACTTACCACATGCGTTCTGCGCGGGATATGTTTTCGGCGATAGATGAATGCAAAAAACATTATCGTAAGACCTGCTAACCCGAAGATTTTAGAACAGACTAATTCAGCATAGTTGATTTCAGTTCTACTTCACCGGCCACGGTGCCGGTTTCGTCACGCCTGTCGCCCGTTCAGGTCTGGCAGCAACTGTTAACGTATCTGCTGGAACATCATTACGGTCTCACACTTAACGACACACCATTCCATGACGATTCAGCCATTGAGAAGCATATCGAAGCGGGAGTAACGCTTGCAGATGCAGTGAATTTCCTGGTTGAACGCTATGAACTGGTACGCACTGACCAGAAGGGATTCACATGGCAGGAGCAGAAGCCATTCCTGACCGCTACCGATATTCTCAGAGCCAGACGAGTTACCGGGATGATAAATAGGTAATTTCTTCGAGCCTCATTCCTGATTTTTACCTCTGCACTTTCCTCCCTTTTTATTCATCTCATAATGCGCCTGCCACTCCCGGCAGGCGTGTTTGCTTTTATGGACGATTAACGATGCAAACAGAACCCGACGTGTTAACGGAACACAATGAACTCATCCTTTCGACCAGTATCGAACACATTGTCACTGGCCGCGATACCGCACTGGTACAGGTTGAACAACTCATCCAGCAGCTTGATGCCATTTCACGGCTAACCTCGGAAATCGGCGGCGGTACAGCACAAGACTGGGCAATGAAATCCGGGCACCGTTACGATAGCTGGCTGACAGAAAAGGTGGATAAAGCAATGCCTGTCATCACCCGTAATATCGGCCGCAATATCTGGCGCGATTTGATGTTGAAGTCTGGCATGATGGCCTTGATGGATGCACAGGCCCGCGACCAGTGGCATAAGAACCTAGAGGAGGGAGACCTTCCAGTCATCAGCGAAGCCAATATCCTCAGTACCTTTGAGCAGCTACATCTTAACAAGCTGGATGTATTTGAGCGTGGCATCATCAACGTATTCAAAGGGCTGTCATGGGATTACAAAACCAATAGTCCCTGTCGCTTCGGGAAGAAGATCATTATCAATAATCTGGTGAGTCATAACCGTTGGGGATTCAGTCTTAACTGGGGCTGGCGGCGGGATTAACTGGCAGACCTGGAGAGAATGCTGTTTTTGCTGGATGGTAAACCGATTCCCGACAACCGTGGTGATATATCTATCCGGTTGGTGGAGCATATTCGTGATAATCCGACGAAGGAAGTTTACGAAGATGAGTTCTTCAGTATTCGTTACTTCCAGAAGGGCACGGCGCACTTAACTTTCAAGCGCTTGGAGTTGATTGCGAGGATGAACGACATCATTGCTAAACACTATCCGGGAATGCTGGCTGCAGGGTAAGTTAAGTGTCGTATGTTTGCTGTTAAAAATGTCGTATGTTTGCTATGATGAAGAAACGACCAAAGGAGGATAACATGACCACAAAAGCTCGTATTCAGTCACGGCTGAAACGCTCAAAGCGTTATGTTTTCACTCGTGACGATTTCAAAGATCTTGCTGGCTACGATCAAATTGGCAGAGCACTGCGTGAACTGGTGAAGGAAGGGCAACTGCTGAAAGTAGGCTATGGCGTCTACACCAAAGCGCGGCAAAATGCGATTACCGGTAAGTTGATGCCTGCGGCTCCCGGAGGTTCCGCTGCGGTAGTGATTGAAGCGCTGGAACGTCTGAAAGTGGATTATCGCCTGGTAGGAGCAACAAGCGCCTACAATAGTGGTAAATCTACCCAGATCCCCGCGTCACTGGAAATCAAAACCTCACCACGTTTTAAGAGAACATTGTCAGTAGGGAACAGCAAATTAAATGGATAATTTAACAAAGCTATTCCCAGACGTTGCCGATGCTCTGGGCATTGAATCTGTTGCAATTGTAGAAAAAGATTATTACATCGTTGAGTTATTGCGATTGCTCCAACCCCTGGCCTTTGATACGCATCAACTGGTTTTCGCCGGTGGAACAGCATTGTCAAAAGCGGGTATATCTTTGAACAGGATGTCGGAGGACGTGGACATTAAGCTTGTCCCTGTCGCCGGTTTTTCCCAGCAATATTCCAGAGGTCAGCGTAAAAACATTCGTAAAGGGATTATTCAGGCCATTATCGAAACGATTGCAGCCTCAGGTACGTTTCGCATGGATGAAGAGTATCCAAAGGTTACTCGTGATGAATATCGCTATAATGAAATTCCGGTGCGTTACCCGCAGGAATATGCACAAATTCCCTGCTTAAGGCCATTTATCAAACTGGAACTGATGGAAACGGATTTGCTTGAAGCTGCGGAAAACCGTCCTATTAGCTCATTGGTAATGGATCTAACAAAGAAGGGTGAAGTAGTGAGGGCTTTTCCCTGCGCAACTATCGCCAGCACGCAGGCTGAAAAGCTGATTTCGATGATGCGCAGAACGGCTGCAAGTATGCGTGATGTGGAACGTGCAGTGGATGAGTCACTGGTACGTCATATTTACGACAATTTTTGTATTGTTAGAGAAAAAGGTGCTGACGTTCCTGTTTTAAAGCACTTCGTGCAGGAATGCATTGAGCAGGATATTGAACGTTACGGCACCCAGTACCCAGAGTTCTGTGAATCACCTGTTGAAGAACTGAAAATGGGGCTGGAAGAACTCGCGAGCAACCCTGTTTATAAGGAACGCTATCTGCAGTTTGTTACACCAATGGTCTTCGGTGAAAGCCCCGTTTCCTGGGAAGAGGCCTATGCCTGTTTTCGCAAAACGGCATTGGATGTGGTTGATGCATAGCGACAGAGATATGCTCGATTGTTAGCATCTTCCCAGGTAATTCTTGCCCCGATTCGAGTCCCAAAATCAATGATTTAATGTGTTGGTATCGATGTTGGTACATTATCTAAAAGTTATTTTTAATTACTTTTAAATCAAAGGATTAATCATTATGTGCGAGTCCGGCCTTCTCACCAAAGTCCATTTACCTAAGAAAACTCCTTATAAATCAAATGGAATAGTCTATCAAGGTCTATTATCGTCTGTGGCAATCCACATATCTGTGGGATAATTAGGGGCATCTTCTGATTCGATTAAGAATGTGCCCCCAAAAGATATTAGATTATAACGTTTTATAGAGTTAAATTAAATATGATGATGTTAATGCAACGTAATATTCTTTACGTTATACATTTTATTAAAACGCATAAAATTGTAGGTTGTGGTTAATTGCGATTTTTATGAAGTGGGTATATAAAGCACCAGTTTGGCGCTTTATTAAATTAGCAGTATAGTAAGTTTTATATGTGTAAAATATTAGGACTCATTACCATCAGATAAGCTAATTGTATAATAACCAAATAAAAATATACACAAGCAAAAAATGAAATAAAATCCTAAGAAAACTATAACTGCTTTAAGAGCTTCTTCTGGCTTAGCTAGCATCCAGTCATAGAAGGATGTGCATATTATTCCAATTATTAGCTTAATTACAACATCTACTCGATTACTTATGGCATCTTTATTATTGCTTCTGCTTGGACGTATAAATATCTTGGTTCGATGATGCTTCAAATCCCAAAAAATAAACCATAAAAATAGGGTAAAACCCACAACATTAATAAACCAGTTTGGCGGTGCGTTCAGATTAATTTTGCCAGTTAATACACAATATAATCCAGTGCCTAGCAAGGCTAACAAAATATCCTGAACGTAGCCTCTTGCTCTTGAGTAATACCTTTTATGTATGTCGGATTTAACTAGGTGACTTTTCATTATACATCATCCTTATCTAAGTAAATATTTATTTACCGTGCCTTTATTAATACCAACCATAATCTGGTCGGGACTAGGGTTTAGAGTCTCATGGCAGATTTTCGGATATATTCCGATGTATCTGCCAATCGCAAGGGTACCATCAATAGGCTATCATCAAATACAGTACTCATTATAAGTAGTATCATGTGTAATGAATTTATGATCTTCATTTTTGAGCCAAAGACGTTTTCCTGCTTCATATGCTAATAGCCAGCTTTCAGAGTATAAAGATTCTTTATTGTGAAATTGTTTTAAATAATCTTCATGTGTATTGTTTTTTATAATTTCTGAACTGAAAAGGTCGAGAACGATTAGTACACAGATTGAACTTGATATTTCTTCTATATTCCGTATTACATCTTTTTTTAGATTTAATCTAAGTTCTTTACATATCCATAGAAGCCAAGAAACTTCGTGATGATGGTCAGAAATTGAGTGAGCTTCCATTAGGTTATTATAAAACCTTTTTATGGCTGTGTAGTTCATATCATAATTGTAATGATGATAGGTTATTAAGATATTTGCAATAATTTGAAGTGTGTTAGGGAAGCTAAATCTGCACTTGAGTAAATAGGCTTCAAAGACGTCCCAGTTAGATTTTTTGATTATTCGTGATGATACTTGATTTAGTCCATATTTTATTAAGCTTTCATTTTTGTATTGCTTCTCATATAGTTCACTAAACTTGCTGAGTTCAATTGCTCTTAGCGTAGGAGATATATTGGGAATGCTAAGTGATATTTTACTTCTTCGATAATGTTTTTGTATCTTTGCCCAGTAATTATCTATTTCTTTAGCAAGGTAGAAATACCCAACAGGATTTACTAATCGCGTTACACGGTGATAGTATGAGGAGCGGGTAATAGAAAATTTATCCATGATTTCTTCTCCGTATATTCCTATATTTTAGGGCGTCATCTTAAATTGGTCTTGATAGTAGTTCATATTATCGCTGTGGCTACTATTTTTTGTGCTTAATTCTGATGCTACCATACTAAAGTAGGTTTTATCCTGCCAAACGTTAATGTCACCAATAATATAAATATTTTTACGGGCACGAGTGAGAGCAACATTCAGTAAATTAGGTTTACTTGCAGCCCACACTGCGCCACCCGCATTTTGAATATCACATCCAAGGACAAATATTACGGTATGGTTCTCTTTCCCCTGAAAGGTATGTACGGTTCCTATATTTTGACTAATCCATTTAGAGAATTGTTTCTTTTTATTCTCCCCTTCAAGATATTGATGAAAATAATCTTTATGGGACGATAGTTCTGTACCTAACTGCTGTTTAACTGCTTTGAATGGCGAAATAATATAAATCTGAGAAAGATTTTTTTCTTTTTCTATTAATGTAGTTAATAGCGTTAAGACTTCTTGAGCCAATGATGGTTTGTACTGCTTTAGAGTACAGCTCCCGCCAGAGTGAATCCAACGGTTATTGCCTAATATAGGATGAGGTTGAGGTTCGATTTTATTTGCCGATTCACCGTGAATCATGCGGTTATCGTAAGCGATTTTGTTTGCCAGGCTAAACATAGGTTCAATACAGCGGCGATGAACCCATAAAGGAATTCCAATCCAAGCTGTTTTATCCATGATTGGAAGTTCACAACCGTAACGATTTGCTCTGTCAGCAATAGTTTGAATTGACCATCTGTTAGGGTTCCATTCCTCCGCATCTTTTTTAAGTATGGTACCACTGATATATTCAACCAACTTTGGCGGGGTGGTGAAAACAGGTTCTATTTGTAAAGGATCTCCAACCACGATAGCCCTTTTACTTCGCCATAAACCTCCCACCGCAGCCTGAGGTATAGCTTGTCCGGCTTCGTCAATCAATAACCAACCAAGTTCTTCACTTCCTAAGCTTCTAAACATCGAACCTAAGGAGGCAAAAGTTGTTGATACTACAGGCACTATCATAAATAGCAGCTGCCATATTTTTTTATCGTTAGGATCAATCTTTCCATCAAGCATCTCTGGCAATTTGAAAACTTTTTTGCGGAATATTTCATGCTTTAGTACTTCTAAAAGCCAGGCTTGGTGTAAGTCAAGTGCAGCGATAAAAAGCTGTGAGCGGAGATGGTTTATTGTTGGATCTTGCCAGTAGGCATTTCTTTGTAGCTCACTATCATTAATGTATTTTTCAGTGCTCGGAAGTTTCATCTCAGGATGTTCATGACAGAAACGCGCAAGTTTCTGCTGTTTAAGTGTATATGCGTCCTGTTTTTTCTGTAGTAACTGTTCTGCCCCTTGCTGCCTTTGTAACAATAACGGTTGCTGTTGAGTACAAATATCAATTTCTTTGAGTAAATCTATACGCTGTTGCTTTAATGTCCGCTGGTGAAGATTGATGTCACTGACGTGATTTAGATAGCTAGCGTAGCGGGAGCGATTAAAAATTCGGATAAGAATATTAGGCTTATTACGCTCCTGCTCTGCTGCATGTAAATCTTCAATTTCTATCTGGCTTTCTAATACTTCCAGATGATGACTTTGTTGTGCCAATCTCTGTTGGAGATTGGTGTAATCAAAAGCCGCTTCGTCTCTGGCTTGCTTAACTGTTTGTAACCAAGTCTCAAGGCTATTCTTTTTAAGAAATAAGGCTATTTCATTGGCTGATTGACAACTTGCTATAAGCTGTTCTAGATTTTTTAGTATTTGATTAAAACGTTTTTTAGCGTCAGAAAAACTCTCTCTGGTTTGAAGTTCTCGCCAACGCCAGAAGTTCAAAAAATCTTTTGATGCCGGGCGATTAGTTTCTTCTTGGCTATATTTTTCGTAGTATTTATCGAAGAAGAAGCGTTGTTTGAATTTTATCCTGTTTTTTTTGCGTCCGAGCACGGCAGAAATAGTACCCCAGCAGCGTTCCTCAAGGGATGTTATTGGCTGTAGTTTTCCTTTACGACTTTCGGCATTCAACTGATTGGCAACGGATTTAAGATAATTCACCATTTGGTAAGGTTGGCCAAGAGCTTTCAGCTGTGGGAGCTCACGGGAAATATTTTCGACAGCAGCGTTATTTGAAGAAGCAACGACCATTTCAAAACTTGTCAGATCAGTACACAGATATCCTTCTTTATCCAGTGCATCCTTAGCTTGAGAGAATCTAGCGAGGGCTCTGGCCCGTTCAACAAGGTTATAAGCGATAATATCACGTAGCAGAGTTGTCTTACCTGTTCCTGGCGGGCCATTTACGGATAATAAACCGCTGGCGGTGAGCTCCATCACTGCCGTGTTTATGGCAAATTGTTGCATTAAGGACATATTATGTGTCGGTTCTGAGGGCCAGCGTCCTAATGGGGTATGGCATGGAGCCAAGTGGTTGATGATAAGTTTTAGCCCTGGTTGGCTATAAAGATCAGCGTGTTTTTGGGTTGTGACGGTAAGGTAATCAATAAGAGAACGGCTCGTTGTTCCTGTTGAGAATGAGCGTATTGCTTTTTCTATATCGTTTATATAGAAGCTGTTTAGAATAGGCATAATACGTTCATCAGCCACAGCTTCATCACTTTCATCGTCATCGGTTTCTTCATTGAGAGGCGAATGGGCGATTTTTTTTATGCTATTCTGATTATCTTCCAGTTTATTGTGTGATTCTTTTTTATCTTTAAGTTCTTTCCAATCAAGAATAAATGCCCATTCCGTATTTTCTGGATAGAACTGAGCCCATTGGCAAAGAGCTTTTAGCAGTTTGACAATCCCTTCAGAAGAAAGTGTTTTTACATCCGGCTTTTCAGAATGATAGGGAAGGAGATTTTCGATACGTTTTAGTTGTTCAGTTAGAAGGGTACAGCGTTGATCGTAAGCCTGTAGAGATAGGGTGCCCGCAGTTCCAGCCTGTAAATGACCGAGTGCCCAAGGTAGAGTACTCAATGACATCTCACCGAAGTTAGGGACACCATACTTGTCTATCGTCAACTTTGCGAAGCAAGTTTCTCCTTCAAGATCTAACCGTTGTTCTAGTTCTAATTTTTCTATTTCATTGGTCTCTGAAGCAATACATTCATCAGCAATTTTATTGAGTAGCGATTTATCAAAGATACCAAGGTAAAGTGTATATCGGACTTGATCGGTTTTGATACGTAGACGGCGTCGAGTTTGGGCGCTTAACCAAGGGAGAATGCTTTCACGAGAGTATCTTAGTTCATCAAAAGTAACATTGACTCTTCCTCCATTATCCGTTTCTTTATCGGGTAAAGAATATGGCTGAAAAAATTCTATCAAATGCCAGCTTTGTAAAATCCGTATCATTTGCTGATGGTTATCGTTATTCATTATTTTTTATATCCTTAACGTTATATATCCATTTCAAGCAAGAGCTTATTCAGATCAAGAAAAACTCACTCCCTTCTCAATCCTCTCATCAAAACTTCAAGAATAAATTGGTTCGTTAAACGCGCAATATTCGGATCAGATAGATAAGCATGTGAGTGCTTTTCAAAGGCTCCCATACTTTCAATAACCGCATTTCCCACTGCATTAGGGAAATCGCCATGCATAATCTGATCGACGCTGTTATTGGTCAATTGCGCCATGACCGATTCATTCTCAGAAACTTTAGTTGCGGCACCATATAGCCAAGTGAGCTTATCGCCCTCGGTAGTTTCTGCTCCAAATAAGTCATTCATCTGCTCAAGAATATGCGAAAGTAAGTCTTTCGGACGTTGAGAGGCTGAACTACCGACGTTGGTGATACCTTTTAACCCTTCGCCACCTTCTTGCAATTTCAGATCCTGAGTATGTTTTTCCCATAATCGGTAGTGAGTCAACTGTATCTGGTTGATATCCAAATCATCATCCAGACGCTCTTCACGTAGTAACGGTAGCAGGTGACGGGCAAAGACGTTTAATCGTTCCAGATCCACGCCATGCAGGTCGACAATCTGTGAAGCGAATTCGTAGAAACGGGTAAAGTGTTCACCGGCGGTTTCATTCGAGCTTTCCGCAAAGCGGCGGATCAGATCTTCAAAGATTAAGCCCATATCGTGGTTACTGACGGACGCTGGACTCAAATCCGCTTCGGCGGCGTAACACCGTAAACGGCAAAATAACGCGTCCGTATTCGGACTGTTTGAAATCACCGCGCAAAAGGTCGGCGACAGACCACAAAAAGGCGGCCATTGAAGAAAAGTTAGTCATTATTTTTCTACCTGAAGTTTTTTCTCTATTGTCCATGATGCGAGGCCAGTCGCAAGAACAATGAATGCATTTCGTGTCTTGTTGCATGATTGTGTTGCATATGACAGGAAATTTAATGGCAGAAGAAATGGACGGATACATTAGGGGAAAATCCTAATATATCTCAAGCTATCTCCTAAACACCTGTTCCTGATGCCATTTGACAAAGCGTTCTGAAGGATAATGTTCCCGGTTTTTGGGTAACAATAGAGCGTGCCCAGCGAAATACCAAAACAGTCGATCAACCATATGACTGCCATTTACACCTTCAGAAACCAGTAATTTCATATTATCGTCCAGCCCAATTGCACCCATATCGAATGCAGAATGATGCAGGGAACAAAGAGCCAATCCGTTGCTGACGGTGCATGGGCCGCCATATTGCTTCCATTTAATATGCGCTGCTTCTAGCCCAACAGGTGTACTATCGTGTCGTAGGTTATAGCCGCAGATTGCACATTGATAGTTATAAGCACGAAGTACAGACTGACGAAAATTAGGATCGCGTTCTTTGCGCAGGTCTGTCAGTGCAAAATCCAGACGATTAGCAATGATTTCTTGGATACTTTCGGGAAAATGTTCGCTCAAAATCTGACAGGCGAGTTTATCGATCAGACGTGGTTTACTGCGTAGTAGCTGATAACTTTCCTGATCAAATCCACCTGCGACGTTGTTTTCAATCAGTTCTCGTTTGGGGGGTTCCTTGCTACCTTTTTGTGACGTGCAATATTCTGTGTTTTGTAATTCCCAGAATCCATCACCCTGTAAACGCCAGAATGGCATAGTGGGATAATGCGCTCGTCGCTTTGGTCCAAAGCAAGTCAGAAGATCAAGCAGCGGTTGATGAATCTCGTTACCGTAATTAAAGAGTCGGTCATGATCTTTTTTGTATTCAGACAATACATACAGTAACAACAATGGCTTATGCGGCGCACGCTGATCGCCTTTACGCCAGATGGTAAGGTTAGATATGGCAACTTGCAGTGTTTTACTGGTTGTCATAGGTTGTTTTGCTAATAGATTGAAGTTATTGCGATCATGCTCGCAAAGATGATGGTTTTCAAGGTACTTGCCAGCAATTCAGAATCAATAACTGAGATTTAATTGTGTATTTACACCAAATCACCCCGCCATTAATATGAATAGTCTCTCCCGTCAAATAGGAGTTAGTGCAAAGAGCGTTGCTTGTGCGATATTCATGGGTTGACCGACCTTTCGTGCAGACAATGATTTTTCCAATTTGGCGAAGAAAGTAGTATCTAATTGAAACGATATCCGGGCAGTTAACGAATATTTCTCAAATAGAGTATTTGAGGCACTGTCGCTCAATAAGCTTTTTCCTGAAAGTGGCAGCCGGATTAATGGTATATATTTTTTAACTAAAAAAAAGAATTTCTGTTTTTAGGCATAACTAAGGTTGATTTAATTAGCGCTATTATTGTCCTAACTTAATAATGTAATTAATCTAACTTTTTATTGAGATTGTTTTATAGGGAAATTATCTTCTGCGATGATCTTTAAAATAAGGATTTTATAGTGACCTTTATCACAGTGTGAATCTTTGTAAAATAATGCTATGGAATTACATATTTCTATTTGATATATTGTTAATAACCAGTTAATTTATTTATCGATATTGCTTGTGGTGATTAAAATATCGCTGGGAAATATTTTTTATTTGATAGGTAGATGGTATTATTTCAATTAATAAATAGAGGTAATAGTTACTTTAAAATAAAATTTTATTTGTAGAGATAAAAGGAAGGTAATATGGAATTTATTAAAAATAGATTTTGTCACTGGAATGGTGAACATCTCGTTGTAGATACAATGGCTAGAAATCATAAAATGGTTAATAGTATGGGTACGGGCGAGGGATTAGTTTCGTTTGATGGCTTTGGTGCTGATTTAATTCGTTTCAGTAAAAATGAAGGGATGCAAAATCATACTCACTTAGGGCATCATATCTTATTTGTACTCGCAGGAACGGGTTATGTTATTTATGCCGGTGAAAAGCATGAAATAGAGCCTGGAGTTTGTTATTTTGTGAATGGCGAAATAGATCACGCGATTAAGGCAACCAGCGATTTGGTCATGGTTGTTGTTGGTAATAATCATTGCGCGGTTGATTCACAAGATAGGACGACTCTGGTGCCATATAGAGATGGAACCCCTGAAGAATTAAAGGTTTAACTTGGGGTAAGTTGAATGAAACATGCGCTAGTACTTGGTGTGTTGCGAGAATGCCATGATATTCTGCCAGAAGTGGATTATAAATTGCTTTAGGTAATAAAGTGAAGTTAATTAGTTGGAGGTAACTGGCAGAGAAGAATATCTAATATTATATTTATGAAGATAATTATAACTCAGGAAAAGTAACTGGAATGATAAAAGGATAATGTGATATTTTTTCAATTAATATAATAGGGGCATCTCATGAAGGGGAGCCAGTACTAGCTTATGAAATATTAGATTTACTAGTATGAAATAGAAAAGTATATTAGAGATAATGTTTTGTTATAATAATAAAGGTGTAAGGTGACTATTTAGATTGCCTCTGTCTAATGTTTAATTTGGATAATGATTTCAATGGGTGTTGGTTATTAACTCATGAATGAAAATTAATTTAAATAAGTAATAATTAAGTCAATATAATATTAGGGGAAATATTCCCTGTTAATATAATGTGGCTATTATTTGATTATGATTTCAGGGGCTGTATTCTTATAAAATAATATATTCATGGCGATAAATATATTGTCGAGGTGATTTTTTATTATTGGAGTTAATAATGTAAATATATATAAGCACTGGGAGTGATAGAGTGTCAAATATAGTGCCGGGATAAATCTATATAAGAAATATATTAATGTTATTATAAACAGTTTAGCTAATTAACTTAATCCTAATACCTCTAATACTTCTGCTATTCCATGTTGGCTTTCTGGGAGAGGGCTGATGGCTTCTGACTATATAGCAATAGCTGACTTTTCTTGCACGTTTGTGCAATGTGTCGTCTAGGTAATATTCTTCCATTGGGGGTTGTTTACTTCTTATGAATAGAAATGATATGAGCTATATGCTGACAGCCAGTAACTTATTCGAATTACTGGCTGTAGGTCAACAAGGGTGTAAAAATCTGTTTTACTGGTCCTTTGTAAATGTTCAACTTTGTCGTTGAGATCTTATGTCATTAGACAGCTTTTTCAGCCATTCTTTCAACATACATGCTCTTTATTATTGCCAAGTACTGTACTCATCAGAAGCAAATCCAGTTTAGTATCCGGGAGAAGTTTTTCATCTTTTTTCAATTCGCGGCGGGTAAATGAATGATCCAGCTCACGGCGGATAAAGTTATGGATGTGCTTAAAACGTGGGCTATAATCCGTTTCGTCGGCGTTACGTTTGATGGCAAGTAGAGTCTGTATTTCTTGCATCAGAGTTGCATCTTTAACCGTTTCCGCCAGCAGAACGTCGAAGCACATTGGTGGTACGCCTTTACCTGCTTCTATCCAACGTACAGCCAGTAACGGGCGCAGTACATAAAGATATTTTTTCAGCCGTATTTTTTCGCCTTGCAGATAACCACGGAAGTTTTTCTTCGCCATTGACAGATAGTGGTACCGCGCTTTGTTGTTGGAAAAGTAGTCCGGTAGTAGGGCGCGCAATGCTGTCATAAACTCTGTATCCTCATGGTAGACCACCGGTGAATCAGTCCATTCCATCAGTGTCGGGTTGGCTCGTTTCAGCAGCCCCAGGGTTTTACGCAGTTCCCAGCCACAAATATCCAGTTCGTCGCTGATCGGTAATTCGATCACATCCCTTGGTGGGTCAACGCGTAAGTACCATGATGGAGTATGAACATAGATAAAACGTACATCGTAATCACTGTTTGTCGAGGCAAATCCCCAACCGCGGCTGCCGGATTCGCAGGCATAGAGTATTCGTATTTGCTGTTCCGTCTCAAGTTGCGCCAGTTTTTGGCATATGTGTTGTTTCATGGTGTTACTGACACCAAATTTTTCTTTCATTGTGATTATCCTTTTACGCAAACCACTTGACGCAGGGTGTGAACGAGGCTGTCCAGTAAATCGTTGGCGTTCAATGAGGTACGTACTGCCATCATTCTGCAGCCAATATCTACGCCTACTGTGGCTGGAATAATCGCCCCATGTGTCGGGATTAAGCTGCCGATGGTTGAGCTTTCACCAAGATGTACATCAGGCATAACTGCCAACTGGCTGAATATAAAAGGCATTTTTTCTGTGTTCAGTAGTTGTTCACGAGCATCTGCTTCTACTGGTACGCTATGAGTCCACATTTTTACGGGTGCGCTGTTTGGTGCAGTCATCAATTCGTAATCGTTTGTTCTCACATTGTTCTCCTAGTTATCTATCCATTTTATCCGTCACTACTACTATAATTTAAGGTAATGAATATTCTCCCCTTTTCAGTCAATGCTGCTGAATTTACTTTCATATTAATTTCCTTATGAATTATTAAAAAACATTGTAAATAAAAACTTTATTCTACTATTAATATAGTATTCTGTTTAATGGTAATTGCAATTATTTGATATTTAAATTTTATTGAATAATGTTGAAATTGTGATGTCAATCCATATGAAAAGGTATTTTTAAACATTACATGTGAATTCGTTTTGGTATTTAAATTATCTTGGTGGTTATAATTGCAAATAAGATATAAAATCACTGAATTATTATATGCAATGGTGTTTTTGAAAAATTATGTTTATTAATTTTAAATAAGATGTAAATATATATTTAATTGCGGCGTGGAATGATGAATTTAATTCTAATTGAGCTGTAGGTATTATCTGTTCGTAATCTAATTATTATTATGATGGTAATGAAATCATAAATTTATTTAGTGTTATCAGTAAAATTATCAAGATGTATAATATGTAATCTTTAATTTTTCCATTAATTTATTTTTTATTAATTCTAAATTATATCAATGGCTTGTAAATTGAATTCAGCTCCATGATGATTTTTTATTATTTTTCTTGACTAACAATTATATTATATGTTGAAGAAATTAAATATTTAATACTATATATTATCGATAATTTTCAACGTATTAATGATTTATTATTGTTTTAATATATATTGAAAATAATCACAAGTTATTATGTTATTTAGTATTAATTGTTTTCTTGGGAATGGTAATGGAAATAAAAATCATTCTCATTGTTAAAATTATAAATTATCTTGTAACTGTTTATCATGTTCAGAACTTCGTTAGCATGTTTACAGATTGATTATTAAGTGTAATCACTGCTTAATTTATACTTTAATGAAATAAAATGATCTATACGGTTAGATTCCATGCCAAGTCATTAATGATGTATTTTCAAATACTTTATTTTATTGCTTTATTAGTTTAATGAATGCATTTTGTCAAATAAATACGTTATTTCCTTAAAATGAATATGTGAAGTCATTATCTCTCAATAATAAAAAAGTTCGTGGTAGTCACTTCGTCTGCTCCTCAATAAACTGCCCGAGGCCCCTTTCAACCCGCAATAATTTAGTCCGTCCGATTTATCCTTACCGAAAATTTTGATGAAAAAAATCCATGCTATCGTGTCATAACCAAAATTATCATCCTATTGGTGACTGCATTTTCCACAACCAAACTTAACTATGTGAAATAAATCACAAAATAAAACAAAAAAATAAAATTCTGACAAACACCGTAACTTGCTACACTTGAACGATGGCTACTATTACTACTATCAGATTTTAAGGAATAACATGTCGTTATATCAGGATCACCAAGCTCTTGAGCAACTTACGCTGGGTAAAACCACTTCATATCGTGACCAATATGATGCTAGCTTATTGCAAGCAGTACCCCGCAATATGAACCGTGAACCTCTGAAAATTTTCCCTGATAATTTACCGTTTCACGGTGCTGATATCTGGACATTATATGAACTGTCATGGCTGAATAGCCGGGGTCTGCCGCAAGTTGCGGTCGGGCATGTTAGCTTAAACGCAGCGAGTAAAAACCTGATTGAATCTAAAAGTTTTAAACTCTATCTAAACAGCTTTAACCAGACCCGCTTTGAAAACTGGCAAATTGTCGAAGAAACACTACAGCGCGATCTGGCCGCTTGTGCTGAAGGTCATGTGGAAGTAACACTTCATCATTTGGATCATTTCAGTCATCAACCCATCTCCGTTTTTACCGGTGAATGTATTGACGATCAGGAGATTGAAGTGACTGAATATAATTTCAATCGTGATTATCTGCAAGGTGCAGCACAAGGCCCACTGGCGGAAGAAATTTTGGTTAGTCATCTGCTGAAATCCAACTGCCTGATTACCCATCAACCTGATTGGGGTTCGATCCAAATTCGCTACAAAGGGCCAAAAATCAACCGGGAGGCGTTGTTACGTTACCTGATATCATTCCGGCATCATAATGAATTTCACGAGCAATGTGTTGAGCGTGTTTTCAATGATTTACTACAGTTATGTGTTCCAGAAAAGCTCTCGGTCTATGCGCGTTATACCCGGCGCGGAGGATTAGATATCAATCCATGGCGCACAAATAATGAAGACTTTATTCCAATGACAGGCAGACTGGCACGTCAATAAATCACTTTTCTGAGTGCCGTTTGTACAAAATAAGCTGAAATAGACAATGTAATACATTCAGTTTAGTGATATTGATGTGTAACCCATACAGGTATATAAGGAGTCATTCTTGATTACACATATCAACCCACTCGGCTCAATGGATTTATTATCTCAACTTGAAGTAGATATGCTAAAGAGTACCGCAAAAAGTGATCTGTATCGCCTGTTCCGTAACTGCTCACTGGCTGTACTCAATTCAGGTAGCCAAACCGATAATAGTAAAGAGCTGCTCTCTAAATACACAAATTTTGATATTAACGTATTGCGTCGTGAGCGCGGGGTAAAATTGGAACTGGTGAACCCACCAGAAGACGCGTTTGTTGATGGGAAAATTATCCATTCACTACAAGCTAACTTATTCGCAGTACTTCGGGATATCCTGTTTGTTCATGCTCAAATTACCGATTCAGCACAACAGCATCATCTTGAGCTGGAAAATGGTGCTCATATTACCAACAGAATATTCTCTATTCTGCGCAACGCCAGAGCGCTGCATACCGATGAAGATCCCAATATGATCGTCTGTTGGGGAGGCCATTCAATTAGTAAGCTAGAGTATCAGTATGGCCGTAAAGTCGGTAATCAGCTTGGGCTACGTGGGCTCAATATCTGTACCGGCTGCGGCCCTGGTGCAATGGAAGCACCGATGAAAGGCGCAGCGGTAGGCCATGCCCAACAGAATTATAAAAATAGCCGTTTTATCGGTATCACTGAACCCTCGATTATTGCGGCCGAACCCCCTAACCCACTCGTGAACGAACTGGTTATCATGCCAGACATAGAAAAACGTTTGGAAGCTTTCGTTCGCATTGCTCACGGTATCATTATTTTCCCAGGCGGCGTCGGCACAGCAGAAGAATTACTCTATCTGCTCGGCATTCTGATGAACCCGGAAAACCAGGGGCAAGTACTGCCATTGATTCTCACCGGCCCGAAAGAGAGTGCAGACTATTTCCAGGTCCTGGACGAATTTATTATTCACACATTAGGAAAAGAGGCTCGGCGCTACTATTACATTATTATTGATAATGCGCCGGAAGTTGCCCAATTAATGAAAAAAGCGATGCCATTAGTGAGAGATAACCGACACAGTACCGGTGATGCATATAGCTTCAATTGGTCAATCAAGATCAACCATGATCTGCAACAACCATTTGCGCCAGCGCATGAAAATATGGTTAATCTCAATCTCTATCCCGAACAGTCGTCCGAAAAACTGGCGGCATCGCTACGCCGTGCTTTCTCTGGGATCGTTGCAGGCAATGTGAAAGAGATTGGTATTCAAGCGATTGAAAAACATGGCCCATTCAAAATCCACGGTGATGCTGAAATAATGCACCGTATGGATAATCTGTTGAAAAACTTTGTGGAACAACACCGGATGAAGCTACCCGGTGGCACAGCCTACAAGCCCTGCTATGAAATTATCCGCTAAAATTCTGTTGCTCCACGGATGGAGCATAACTTTGCTAAATAGTGACCTATATGATACACCTGCTGATTGTTGATGCTCTTAACCTTATCCGCCGTATTCACGCTGTGCAGGGTAGCCCATGTATTCCCGCCTGTGAACATGCGTTAAGGCAATTGATCCAACATACCAATCCCACTCATGCTGTTGCTGTATTCGATGAAGAAGATCGTAGTAATAGCTGGCGCCACCAAATATTGCCTGACTACAAAGCGGGCCGTTCACCAATGCCTGAAAATTTGAAACAAGAAATGCCACAGATCAGAGCGTCATTTGAGCAACAAGGGGTTGCCTGCTGGCATGCCCAAGGGCATGAAGCTGATGATCTGGCAGCAACGCTGTCAGTAAAAATCGCTTCCTCTGGTCACAATGTGACAATTGTTTCTACTGACAAAGGTTATTGTCAGTTACTTTCACCCAATATCCGTATTCGGGACTACTTCCAGAAACGTTGGTTGGATATGCCATTTGTTCAACGAGAATTTGGCGTTTTACCGGAGCAATTGCCTGATTACTGGGGCCTGGCGGGTATCAGCAGCAGTAAGATCCCTGGGATCCAGGGAATCGGCCCTAAAACCGCAACCACTTTACTGCAACAAGTCGGTACACTGGATAACCTTTTCCAGAACCTCGATCAACAGCCCGATAAATGGCGCAACAAACTGGAGTCAAATAAAGAAATCGCTTTTATCAGCCGGGAAGTTGCGTCATTACGTACCGATCTGGCTTTAACTGGCAATCTGCAACAACTCCGGCTGATCACTTCAAGCTAGCGAAAATAACCGGCTATCTTATCCAGATGTTCACCTTTTAATTCTCCGGCCTCATTAAGCAGGCCGATCCAGGCTTTAATATAGTTGTATTTTGCCTGAGAAAGATCACGCCGGGCAGTATATAACTGTTGCTCTGCATTCAGGACATCCACATTAACCCGCTGTCCAAGAGCAACACTTTTACTGGTCGCATCTACCTGCAAACTGGCTGATTCAACGGCTACTTCATAAGCATTAATCCGTTTTTCGCTATTCAGGTACTGATTATAGTTGCGTCGTAATGTATTAAGGATTTCTCCCGCCTGAGCATCAAGATCATATTTGGTTCTGCCATATTGTGCCGCTGCCTGACGCACAGCGGCAGACGTCCCGCCACCATTATAGATATTCATGCTCATCCGCACGCCAATGGTATCGGTTCGATATTTTTGATCTACCGTATTATCGCTGCTGGATTCGTTTTCAGAATGGGAGGCATAGAGTTCCAGCTTGGGTAAATAACCTGCCCGGTTACGTTGCACCTCATGATACGCCGCTTTCACTTCCTGACGGGAAGCGGCCAGAACCGGATTGTTAGCTAAGGCCAATTTTTCCCATTCTTCATAACGGCCAGGCGACAACTTCAATATCCGAAATTGTTTTTTATCCAATAATCGTTGCACCGGTAAATCAGCAGGCAGAGGAACACCGACAATCAGTTGCAAACTGCGGATTGCCGCATCCAAATCGTCGTTGGCTGCTATCTCATCGGCAACAGCCTGACTGTAACGGGATTGTGTTTCCACCACATCAGTACGAGTCCCTTCACCAGAAGTAAACAATTTTTTATTCAGTTCCAGTTGTTTTTCATAAGCCATTTTCTGCCGCACGACTAAATCAATCTGATCCTGAGCATAAGCCACATCCACGTAAGCATTCACGACCCGGACAGCCAGTTGCTGAAAATCTGCCCGAAAACGTTCATTACTCATCAAAGTGTGAGCCTGACTGGCTTTATAACGCGCCAATATTTCAAAATCCATCAATGGCTGAGTTATCACAATCGCTGCGTTATAACTGCGATATTGGCGATCCCGGGTTTCAGTGATCCTATTTCCCCGGCGATCATAGCCAGCAGGATATTCCGTATGTTGCCAGTTCTTCGGTGAATTCTGATAAGACATCATCACTTTAGGTAACAATTCTGCTCTGCCAATTTTTTCGTACTCAGCCCCCCCTTCCTGCTCTTTTATTGCAGCAAGAAAAGTAGGATCATTTTCTAATGCCAGCGCATAAGCCTCTGTCAAACTTAGCGACCATGCAGGAAAAGAGCATAAACTGACGCTGAAAAGAATAAGCAAACCCATTGATAAAGAAGCATGATTCAATTTCATAATTACTCCTCGATCAATGATGTTGAAGCCCGATCCACCAGTGGCTTAAACAGATAACTAAACAGGGAGCGGGAACCCGTTTTAACAAAGACCTCAACCGGCATCCCTGGCCTGATGTCCAACCCTTTCAGTTTCTCCATCCCGTCAGGAGAAACAACGGCTCTCATCTGATAATAAGGTTGGCTGGTTGCTGGATCGACCAACCGGTCTGCGGAAACCATGACCACTTTTCCTTCAATTTTTGGCGTCCGGTTCTGGTTAAAAGCAGTGAACATCAGATCCACATCCATCCCTTTGCTAATCTTATCTGCCAAATTAACTGCAACACGGGTTTCTACCTCAAGCGCCATCTGGTCTGGCAGGATTTCCATCAGTTTTTCGCCGGGAGCAACAACACCACCTTGCGTAAAAATATTTAATCCGACAACCGTGCCATCAACTGGCGCGACAATTGAGGTATGGGTAAGTTCGAACTGTGCGGTATCCAGCTTATTTCTGTATTCGCTGGCAGTAACCTGCACATCCGCCAATTGAGTGCGAACTTCCCGCTGATAGTCTGCTTTGCGCTGAATAATACGCTGCTGTGTTTCCTGTAACTGTTTTTCAAGCTGACCAGCACGTCCTACCATTTCCGCTATACCGCTGTTGAGTTCAGCCTGCTCACGCAACAGCTCCAGATAGCGGTTACGTGGGAAATAGCCCTCGTCCGCTAAAGATTTAAGATTAGTTATCTGTTCCTTAAGCGCCACCTGCTGTACACGCTTGCTGACAAGAGAAGATTTCAACCCTTTAATCTGAAAATCTGTGCCTTCGACAGACTGTTCAAGCCCTTCCAAGTCGCTTTGCAACATTTCACGACGTGATGCAAACAGTTGTTTTTGCAGTACGATGATCTCTTTCACCCGGGGTTCAGATTGTAATTGCTGTAATATTTCAGGGAAAATCAGAGTTTCATCACCATGCTGTTCCGCCAATAAACGGGCTTCCGTTGCCAGCGTGGTATACAGTTGATCCTGAAGCGCATCGACTTGGGCTTTTGCCTGCACCTGACTGAGCTGGACCAGTGTCTGACCCGCTTTGATTGTTTCGCCTTCAACAACCCTAATCTGGCTGATAATACCGCTTGCCGGGGCCTGAACTGTTTTACGGTTGCCATCCACCACCACCACGCCGGAAGACGCAACCCCTTTATCTAATGGTGCCAATGCTGCCCAAATAAGAAACCCTAGGATCCCCACGCCAATCACTAACCATCCTAGTCGTAAAAAATGCTTTTCTTCCAGAGGCAACAATCCTTTTCCATCTCTTACCGGCGTAACCTGATCAGACATATCCACTCCCGGACAGAAATCTCCGTCTCAGCTATTTAATATTATTATGATTGAATGCCTATTTACTTATGATGCCTGTGCTACTGCCTTAGCCGCAGAATGTTCCTGATTTTGTTGCGATAAAGCCGCTATCACTTGCTGAGATGAGCCAAACATCTTCATTTTTCCCTGAACCAGCAACAATATTTTGTTTGTCTGTGATAACAACGACATGCGATGAGTAATCACAATCACTGTTTTTCCTTGCGCTTTCAGTTGGGCAATAGCCTCATTCAGTGCTCTTTCCCCCGCTTCATCCAGGCTGGAATTAGGTTCATCCAACACTACCAATGACGGCTCATCATATAATGCACGGGCAAGACCAATTCGCTGCTTCTGTCCACCAGATAACCCAACCCCTCCGGTGCCAATAACCGTGTCATAACCCTTATCAAGAGCCAATACCAGCTCATGAACACCCGCTTTCTGTGCCGCCTTAACAACCTTTTCCGGCTCCACTTCATTAAAACGGGCAATGTTCTCAGCGATAGTGCCGCCAAATAGCTCAATATCTTGCGGCAAATAGCCTATTGATGAACCCAGTTCATCTTTATTCCATTGATAAATATCGGCATTATCCAGACGTACAACACCTTCCTGTGCAGGCCATATGCCGACAAGTAACCTGGCAAGGGTTGATTTCCCGGAAGCACTAGGACCAATTAATCCCAGCACATCTCCCGCATCCAGCGTAAAACTAACATCCTGTAAAACAACCTTATTGTTTCTTCCGGGAGGCGCTGCGGAAACTTTATCCACAGCCAAATTGCCTTTTGGTGCGGGTAATGACATTCCCGGTTTCCGTTCCGGTTGTTGTTCTAACAGGTTTGTTAACCGTTGCCATGATAAACGGGCACCATTCCAGCCCTTCCAGGCTTGAATAAGTTGTTCAATCGGTGAAAGCGCACGCCCCATTAGAATTGAAGCCGCAATCATCATTCCCGGTGTGATATGCCCGCCAATCGCCAACCAGCCCCCTAATCCGAGGATCAGCGACTGTAATGCCATACGCACAGTTTTAGTGACTGAATTAATCACAGAAGCCCGCTCACTGGCAATGCGCTGGAAATTTAGAAAACGTTCATGCAACCCAAACCATCTCCGGCGAAGCACCGGCAACATGCCTAACGCTTCTATCACTTCTGCGTTACGTAAATTAGTACTGGCAAGACTGGCTGAACGCAGAGAGAGTTGACTGGCTTCGGATAAAGGTTGACTTGATAACCATTGATTCAGTACAGCAAGGGCAATTAATACCAGAGCACCTACCAATGCCAGCAAACCAAGCCAAGGGTTAAAAAGAAAAATAACCAACAGATAGATTGGAAACCAGGGGGCATCAAAGAAAGCAAACAAGGCATTGCCGGTCAAGAACTGACGGATATTTGCCAAATCATTGAGCATCTGACCTGCATCTGTTGTGCCATTTTTCAGATTTGATTCATAAGATGCGGTATAAACACGATTATTCAGCTTCATGTCAAGCTGACTACCGATACGAATGACAATCATGCTGCGAATATATTCCAGCATACCCATCATGGTAAACATGCCAAGAGTAATCAGAGTCAACATCAGCAAAGTGATTTCATTGCCCGATGGCAACACTCTGTCATAAACCTGCAACATATAAACAGATGGAACCAACATCAGCAGGTTAATAAAGGCAGTGAACAACCCAATCGTCCAGAACACCCGGCTACGGGCACGAATAACATCAGTAATTTCATCCTTCGGGAGATGTAATTTCACAGTATTTCCTTACTAACTGTTTGATATATTTTTTTATCTTTCTAAAAAAATCGCCATCTGACGTTAACGTTTCCCGTCCTATCCACTTTTCTTATTGGGCTTCATCATCAATTCCCGTCCACCCGCAAAGCGGGCAAACCAGCCATCTGATTCCTGAGCGAAGAAAGCCAAACCACTGCCCTGCTCATCGGTAATCGTGATGCCATCAGGAGTAGGTCGCCACCCGGCAGGTACTTCGCCAAACATATCGGTCAAGCAGGCGCTATCGCCGCTAAGTGACCAAATTGAACCCTCAGGTAATGGTTGGTCAGTCAATGAGACATCACATTGCTGATGTTCATCCGACAGTTGCCACACGCCTTTTAATTCACTGGCGTATGGGAGATGAAGACTGCTTGCCATACTTCCTCCACTGACACTGAATACAAGAGAAACACCGAGCACAAATTTCAGATACCAGGCTGAACAAGTCATTCCGCCTCCAAACTAATAACCGCATCCAGTCAGATGCGGTTGTGTTGTTGTGTTATGCCAGGATGAAATCAGACTCTAATATCGGCTCTCCGACAATCTTCACCCAGAAATCATCGTAAGAGAATTTATCGCCCAAATTAATAGCGAAATCATTCACCTTGTTAACCGTATCATAGCGAAGCACTGCTTCTCCGACTGCACCAGTGAACTCTTCTACAAACTTAACGCCACCTTTCCCAGCTTCACCCAGATCGAACAACGACACATCAATCTTGTCCTCACCGGAAACGAAGTCATGGATCCAATCGCGTTCAAGAGGTGGTGATTCTTTAGCGCTCAGGTAGACAAATGTATCTTTGCCTTCCCCGCCCCAAAGCTGATCGGCACCCAGGCCACCGTAGATAATGTCATCACCGGCCCCTCCCTTAATCGTATTGCCGGCGTCATTCCCGATCAGAATGTCATTACCACTGCCACCAATCGCATTTTCAATCGTGACACCACGGGCAATAGAGACATTGCCTTTCAAGCCACCAACATCCGAGAAAGAAGCTTCATTCAGGTTGATACGTTGATCCTGAGTAAAACCAGAGAAATCAAACGTATCATTACCACCCGCATCCCAAGCAGTGAACAACAGTTTGCTGTTTTCATCTTTTGCGGTATAGAAGTCACGATCTGTGTTGGAATTAAAACCATATATCGTGTCATCTGCACGGATTGTCTTATTAGCGCCGTACACTTCCTGAATGGCAGAAATATCGTTAAGTAATGGTGCAGAAGAATAAACACCTTTAAAGTCCTGCCCGGTATTTTTCTCACTGAAATAACTCATGACAGTATGAGCGCGGCTATCTTCAAAATAAGTAGCGCTGGCCTTATAAGTCGGTCTTTCCTTATCAGTCGCATTATAGGCAGCGGGATGCTCTAACCCCAGTGTATGGCCGATTTCATGAGTAAAAGTCTGACGACCATAACCGTTTACGCCGATATCATTCTCTGAGAAGGTGCGGCTTTTCAGGTTATACCAAGTTCCTGATTGTTTCGATTCAGGGCTGGGAAGATAAGCAAACGCGTAGCTCCCCCTCAAACTAAGGTCAAAGAAACCAAAGGTAATGTGAGCCTTATCCGAATCAGTTGTTTCAGTGAACTTAATATTAGCGACATCAGTCCAAGATTGTATTGACAGTTTCGCAGCAGCTCTTTGTTCTTCATTAAATGCTGAAAACCCAGTAATATGCCAAGGCATATTCTCCGGTTCACTCTCCAGGAAACTATAAGTTAATTGGAAAGCTTCCGATTTATCGTCGCCCTGATGCCCCCAGCGATAATCACCTCGAATTAATTCTTTTGCAGCATTTTTACTTGGCTCATGCTCAACAACAATATTAGGATCCTTGCCTGGGACATAAGCCTGTAACTGTGCCTGAAGCTCATTTGCTTTTGCAGAGCCGATAAGTTCCGAGTATGAAATTTTCTTCTTTAAAGACATATATCTCTCCATAAATGCAGGGCTTAGAATTTTTATTTAATTAAATACAAGTCAATAAAACCTGAGAACAATAGGCCCTCCTGGCCATACAAATAACAATGAAAATCCCTTTCACAACAACGTAACACTAAAGTTAATTATGTAAAAAGCAATTAACATATTTTTTTAATATAAACGTGATAAAAATAACATAAAACAAATAAGCGATTGTTTTATATCACATAACTATTTAAGGCGGAAAAAACGCCGCTAATTTCTTATTGATATTTTATTATAACTAAATTATCTATTATTTAACTATCCATAAAGTAAAATTTAAAAATTTTATAGAATTATTATGGATAATTATGATTAGCAATTATCACCGACAACCAAATAAACAGACTAAATACTAAATAAAAAACTCCCTCTGTCTGCAATATTAGGCGTTCTGGGGTACCTGAAAGTAAATTGAGTTAAGTAATATTCATATCAAACCTATATGTTACTATTTTCAAATGTAACAAAAACTTAGCGAAATCAATAAATAAAAAATATATAATAGGATAATTAATGCTTTCTTTATTCTTAATAATTCCATTTCGATAAAATTAAATTATATTTATGATTTTTAAATAACAAATAGGGACATAAACATAGTTTATTGAATAATATTAAAAATAGAATATATAAACCAATAATTAACATTTCTCAATGTGTATTGAAAGAATGTTATATTTATCTTGACACCTATGACAACGATTATTGAACAGAAAGGAAATATTTCAATAAGACATCAAAATTAACCAATATAAAATAAACATTCAGTTAATATATATTTTAGAAATAAATCAAGATTACAACCAAATAAGAAAAAACAAAACATTCATTATAATTTACAATCTTAATGCAATTAATTATTTCATATTAATCCAATATATCATTAAAAAATTACAATGATATGTTGGATTTATTATTTACCTTAAGTGAGGTTAAAAATCAACATTTGCCAGACAAAAATCAAACAATATTAATTATTACATTAAATCATGATGATCTCACCATAGTTTAATAGTTTCTTTGTTGAATAAATAAAATAATGTTAACTAATACTGAAAAATGAAACCGCCTCAGAAGTTCACTGAGGCGATTTGGGAAGCTTTATTTTCGGAATTTATTCCGGGATACGGATGAACATAAGTTAATCAATAATCATCCCGGTTGGCTGCATTAGCAGACCAAATACGTCGGACATGAACAGTTATTTCTTCCCTGTCATGATAAAGATGCTTTGCTTGAATTTGCGTATTGATACCATTTTCCTTTAATTGCAGATGCATTTTCTGCAAATTATACGCCACTTCTTCATAACGCTTTTTCATTGGCAATTTAAGATTAAAAATAGCTTCCCGGCACCAGCCATTAACCAGCCAATCTGTCATTAGCTGAGTCACTTTCGCTGGTTTTTCCACCATATCACACACCAACCAATAAATATTTTTTGCCGAAGGTACAAATTTAAAACCGTCAACTTTGTGATGTTTAACCTGCCCCGTATCCATCAAACTTTCCGACATCGAGCCATTATCCACAGCATGAACCATCATACTGCGTTTCACCAGCTGATAAGTCCAGCCCCCAGGACATGCACCCAAATCAACAGCATACAAACCACTAGCCAAACGCTCTTCCCATTCGTCATAAGGAATGAAAACATGAAAAGCTTCTTCCAGTTTCAATGTTGAGCGACTTGGCGCATCTGAAGGAAATTTCAGCCGGGGAATGCCCATATAAAATGGCGAGTTATTATTACTGTAAGAATAACCCACATAACAACACCCCGGAGCAATAAAGAAAACATGTATTACCGGGCGATTAGAGTTTTCTCTAATCAGCAAGATCTTTTCCTGACGCATCGCATTACGCAGCGGAACAGTGAATTTCCGGCAAAATTTCAGTAACTCTTTGCTTTCGTTGGTATCAGGCACTTCAACCCGCAACTCACCTGCACGCTCCATGACGCCCTGTAACATACCAATAATCGGGCTTATCCGATCTTCAGGAGATAAATCCCGCAATAGTTCACCCACGACCAACATTTGACGGGCAAAAATCAGCTCCTGGAATGGTATCTCACGAATAAGCCGATCCGCGTCTTCATGTTGATAACACTCAAACAGGACATAGCCACTGTTATCTTTTACTCGGGCAAAACCGTAAATCTCTTTTCGACCCGCTTTATCGGTGATTTCAGCTGCGCACTCTTTTTCAAAACCAGGGCGGCAATATAAAGCAATTTTATTCATGGCGAAGCGCCGATTTCCTTAGACGCAAAGCGCCAATTAACACTAAGAGCCAGCCAATAAGAAAGCTGAACCCTCCAACTGGGGTAATATAAGCAAAAAATTTAACCTGCAATAAGGCCATACAATAGAGACTGCCACTAAACAACAAAATGCCTACCGCGAAAAAGACCCCGCTCCAGTAAAACCAGAGAATAACTCTACGCATCAGCATGGCAGACATCGCCATCATTGCCAGAGTGTGGATACCTTGATATTGCAAACCAAGATCAATCCAACTTATCTGATATTTCGCCATCATCGGGGATAAGAAATGCGACCCGACAGCACCAAACGCTACATAGAAAAAACCACTGAAGCCAGCAAAAATAAGCATTAAACGACTATTCACTGTCATCTTCCTTTTTCACATTATATCTGAGAGTTCTTACAGCCCGAATACCTGGCTCTTCTCTTATTCATTGGTAATAAAACCCAGTTTCTCCTGTTCACGGGCTGCCTGTGCCAGCACCCATTGCCGGAATGCTGCGATTTTCCCCAACTCAGCCTGATTGTCATGACAGACAAGGTAAAATGCATTCTTACTCACTAATACATCATTAAATGGACACACTAAACGCCCGGCATCAATTTCAGTCCGGGCCATAACATTATTTGCCAGTGCAATCCCCTGACCATGAACCGCGGCTTGGATCACCATTGCACTATGACTGAATATCGGCCCTTGCTGAACATTTATCTGCTGCTGCATATCAAGCTGGCGTATATAAGCCTGCCAGTCACGGCGGGAAGAATCGTGTAACAACATATGGCGCGCCAAATCTGCGGGCGTTTTCAGCGGGTTTTCCCCGGTCAGTAACGAAGGTGCGCAAACGGGGAGCAAATATTCCGCATAAAGACGATCCGTTCGTAACCCCGGCCAATTTCCACGACCATAAAATATAGCAACATCAACATCATCCGCGAGCTTATCTTCTTCTCTGTCTACCGCCTGTATCCTGACATCAATTCCCGGATAAGCTAAATTAAAGCTAGACAACCTTGGAACCAGCCACTGAATAGCAAAACTAGGTGAAAGACTGACAGTCAAAGCACCTTTAGCACTTCGTGCCTGAAGTTTACGCGTTGCTTCATTTATTGATGTGAATATTTCTTTAATATCCAGATAGTAGCTTTGCCCCTCTTCGGTCAACAATAACGATCGGTTGCGACGACGAAACAATTTCAACCCAAGGAAATCTTCCAGACTTTTCATCTGGTGGCTAACTGCGGCCTGTGTCACAAATAACTCTTCAGCCGCTTTAGTAAAACTCAAATGACGCGCCGCAGCATCAAAAACCCGCAACGCATTCAATGGTGGTAAACGTTTGGACATGTGAGCCCTTATGCAATGTTGGTGATACCGGTAACTCTTTATATTTAATTATTAGTTTTTGTAATCCGAATCATTATAAATTGTCCATTGAGGATACACCAGTAAATCCCTATAGTGGTGCCACTTCCTAAGCCGGAACGAAAAGTGAATTAGTTGTAACGCTATGAAACTTTTGGCTTTGTGGTTGTGATGTTGTGTTTGCAAATTGTCTGGAAAACCAGACTATGTAGCTTAAGCTACTGTTTTTTTCACTTCCTGTACATTTACCCTGTCTGTCCATAGTGATTTTTAATGCACCGCGATTGCGGTGCTTTTTTTGTCATAATCGCTGGAACATGGCAATATTATTCAATGTAACAACCTATCCATATTCAGTCAGAAGTAAGCGGATCATCATCACAACAGAATAATCTGATCAATAACCACGAAACCTAATTAAAACACTATGAAAAAGTTCGAACCAGAACAGTTCCGCCGGCAATTCCCAGCCCTGCAACAACACACTGTATTCCTGGATAGTGCAGCAACTGCCCTGAAACCACAAGTAATGATAAAAGTAACTCAGGATTATTATCAATACAGTTGTACTACTGTACATCGTAGCCAACACCACACAGCGCTGGAAACCACATCTCGCTATGAAAATGCCCGGCAACGGGTTGCTGAATTCATCAACGCCCCAAAAGCCGAAAATATTATCTGGACAAAAGGCACAACAGAATCTATCAATCTGGTTGCCCAAAATTATTTCCGTCCCCATCTCCAGCCCGGTGATGAAATTATCGTTAGTGAGCAGGAGCACCATTCCAACCTGATCCCCTGGTTAATGCTGGCGGAACAAATCGGTGCCAGAGTGATAAAATGGCCTTTAGGCAACGGAAAATTGCCAGATATCAACACGCTGCCTGAACTTCTGAACAAACACAGCCGATTGATAGCAATCAGCCAAATGTCCAATGTAACCGGCGGAGCCGTCGATCTGACTGCAATAACGAAAATAGCGCACCAACATGGTTGTCTGGTCGTTGTTGATGGTGCACAGGGAGTTGTTCACAATCCCGTTGATGTTCAGCAATCAGATATCGATTTCTACGCGTTTTCCGCTCATAAGCTCTATAGTTCAAATGGTGTTGGTGTACTTTACGGCAAAAGTGAGTTACTTGATGCGATGTCTCCCTGGCAAGGCGGCGGAAAAATGCTTACCCACGCCTCATTCAGCGGTTTCACACCGGAAGCTGTACCATTCAGGTTTGAAGCAGGGACACCGAATGTTGCAGGTGTTATTGGTTTTTCTGCCACGCTGGAATGGCTAAAAAATGTTGATATCGTCAAAGCGGAAGCCCATGCGGTCACACTCGCTGACTACACTGAACAACAACTTTCCGCTTTACCCGGATTTATCAGTTATCGCGTTGCCGGTTCCAGCCTGTTGGCTTTTAATTTTGCCGATATCCATCACAGTGATCTGGCAGCTATTTTGGCAGAACAACATATTGCCTTACGCTCCGGTCAGCATTGTGCTCAACCATTGATTGAGGCTTTAGGTATCAACGGCTGCTTGCGTGCTTCTTTTATGCCTTATAACAATCTGCAAGATGCCGATTCTTTAGTTCAGGCAGTAAAATTCGGCCTTTCTCTATTACAGGATGAATAAAATATGGCTCAAACCGCAGAAAATCTGACCGTACCACATCCATTTGGCAAGGAAATTAGCCAGCAACAGTTGGTTGAAACCTTTAATCAATGTCGCCAATGGGAAGATCGCTATCGTCAGTTAATCCTGCTAGCCAAGAAACTACCTGCACTACCTGACAACTTGAAACAACAGAATATCGAAATGTCTGGCTGTGAAAACCGGGTTTGGTTAGGGCATCAATTACTGGCAGAGGGTTACCTGCATTTTTATGGCGATAGCGAAGGCCGCATTGTAAAAGGCTTGCTGGCGGTGATATTGACCGCAGTGGAAGGAAAAACACCACAACAAGTTTTGGAAACTAACCTGTTGGCGCTGCTCCACCAACTTGGGCTGGAGCAACAGTTAAGCGGCTCACGGTTGAACGGCGTGAAATCGCTGATCCATACCGTGCAAAGTGCCGCAAAAAATTATATTAAAGCGAGCCCTGACGTTGCGCTTTAGCAACCATCCTTTTCAGTGCATGGGAAACGGCAACAAATCCGAATGTCGCCGTGACCATTGTTGCGGCACCAAAACCCGATGCGCAATCCATGCGTTTCGTTCCCTCCGCAGTACTTTTAGCGGCACAAACAGAACCATCACTCTGTGGATAAACTAACTGCTCAGTTGAAAACACACAATCAATTCCCAACTTACCTTTACCATTCTTCACAACGTGATAATCAGATTTCAATCTTTCCCGCAACTTAGCCGCTAAAGGGTCCTGAATCGTTTTCGCCAAATCAACAACCTGAATTTGTGTAGGATCAAGTTGCCCACCCGCACCACCGGTTGTGACCAACGGAATTTTATAACGACGACAATAAGCCAATAGCGCCGCTTTTGGCCTGACACTATCGATCGCATCAATGACATAACTGAATCCAACCGCCATCATCTTTTCAACATTATCCGGCGTGAGAAAATCATCAATACAAGTGACTTTACACTCAGGATTAATCGCCAGAATACGTTCAGCAACCACTTCCGTTTTTGGTTGTCCAATATGCTGTTTTAAAGCATGTAACTGGCGGTTGGTATTGGTGATACAGACATCATCCATATCAATCAGGGTAATCGCGCCTATTCCTGTACGAGCTAACGCCTCGGCGGCCCAGGAACCCACCCCACCGATACCCACGACACAAACATGGGAATGAGAAAATAAAGAAAGTGCTTTTTGACCATATAAACGGGCTGTACCCGCAAAGCGCTGCATATATGCATCAGAAAGAGAAGTTTGCATCATTGAATATCAATCCTGAAAACCTGTTATAAAATTTATGGAAAAGAATTACTGATTGACCATTAGCATAGTAGGCTGCTCTTCTTTCAGCACCCAAACCCGGCCGTAGTGGTTATAGAAACCCGCCGCGATACCAGCCTCATCGCCAATACCATGATAGATATCGAAATGATGCCCCTTTATTGCGCCGCCGACATCCAGTGCAATCATCAGGCGCATCTGGTACTGACCGGTAAATTTACCCTCGTTATTCAACAAAGGTATCTCCGCCAGCAATGTTGTTCCTGGTGGAACCAGCATTTTATCAGCGGCCACAGCGGCTTTTGCAATCAGAGGAACGCTACTCGCTCCCCGCACTGAGGCATAAACTTCAGGTTTAAAAAAGACAAATGATGGGTTCTGTTCCAGCAGCTTACGAACCTCTGCCTCACTGTGCGATTCAGCCCATTTGCGAATCGCCAGCATGGATATATCTTTCTGCGCGATTTCTCCGCGTTCAACCAGCAGCCTGCCAATACTCCGATAAGCCTGTCCATTCTTACCCGAATAACCCAAAAAGGTCAGCGGCTCACCGTCACCAAAATCGACATAACCACTGCCCTGCACTTCCATAATAAAATTATCAATCAGAGAATTACTGTAGCCAATGATCAGGCTGGAGCTGAGGGCGCCATTGTATATCGCGGCCCGGCTTGGTAAATGATATTTGCTTTTAGACGGCATACGGTACAAGGGATATCTAAACTCCCCCTGTTTAACGCGGCGGGCCTGTAACACCGGCGTATAATAACCCGTGAATTGGACATTACCGTAATTATCCACACCTTCCATCTGGTAAGCGCGTAAATTAAACAGATTTAATTTATTGGTTGCACCACCAGCCAGCACCCAGTTCTGAACTGCGTCAAAAGTTGAGCTATTACGATTATACAGGCGGGGAGCAGACTGACTAATAAGCATCACCTGTTCTGAAAAATCTTTAGCATTAACCGGCCTGCCCTGAGCATTGGGCTGATTAACCAGCAATAAATCCTGAGTGATATGACCATCTTTATATTGTTGGCCCTGGGCTGTTGGACGGGAATGACATCCAACTAATAGTGAAATCACGATCCCACACAGAAAATACTTACTCCAGAATGTCATTGCTGCCTTCTCTCTTACCGACATTGCCTAACGGCGAACAATACCAAACCAACAAAAATAATGAAACTTACTACAAAAAAATAACTTAACGAAATAGCGACAAAAACGAATACAAAAACACCAACATGCAGAGCAACTAATCAAAAAAGTAACGAAACAAACAATTTTTAATAAAAAAACTTGCAACGGATCTGATCCTGAGTATAGTGCCCGCATCGGACGCGGGGTGGAGCAGCTTGGTAGCTCGTCGGGCTCATAACCCGAAGGTCGTCGGTTCAAATCCGGCCCCCGCAACCAACACAATGAAGTAGTTCGATATTTGCGAATGAAGAACCTATTCCGTCAGGCATTAATGATGCAGGAAAGCATAAAGTAGGTTCTTAACGGACGCGGGATGGAGCAGCATGGTAGCTCGTCGGGCTCATAACCCGAAGGTCGTCGGTTCGAATCCGGCTCCCGCAACCAATTTTTGCAATTCAGGGTATTAAAAGATTCCAGGTATTAAAGAATTAAAAGTATCAAAACGGACGCGGGGTGGAGCAGCATGGTAGCTCGTCGGGCTCATAACCCGAAGGTCGTCGGTTCAAATCCGGCCCCCGCAACCAATTCTTAATGCGTTTCAGCATACAAACTCCAAAAACAATTTCTGGATGATTTTATCTCCACCACATTTGCCTATCTGTATTCAATTCAAATATCCACCTATAGTCATTTCTGGCTTCACTATCGTTCTGTTGCTTTGCGGCGGCGATAAACGCAAGCAGGACGCGGACATAGCCCGAGCATGTGAATATTGGCGCGAATGGAAAAAAGGAAGCCGGGTTGAATCCTAACCAGCTCTATCGTACCTTGTCGGCTGAAGGCAACCCGGAGGTCAGAAATCTAAGCGCAATCCTGTGTGTCATGGGCTTACACCTGGCAGTTCAACCCATCATTACCCACTAACAGGGCTACGATAAATTTACATTGCCACCATTACTAAAATACGCTTTGATACCCGCGAAAATGGACTCCGCTACCTGCTGCTGGAAGCGCGCTGTTTTCAGTTTTCGTTCCTCTTCCAGATTACTGATAAACGCAGTTTCTACCAGAATAGACGGGATATCTGGTGCTTTCAGTACCGCAAACCCAGCCTGATCCACCCGGTTCTTATGCAGTTTATTCACCTTACCCATGCGCTTAAGCACTTCACTGCCAAATTTAAGGCTGTCATTGATTGTCGCCGTCTGTAGCAAATCAAACATAGTATGATCCAGATACTTATCACCGCTTTTACTTACACCGCCAATCTGGTCGGCTTCATTTTGCGTTTGGGCTAGAAAACGGGCGGTATTACTGGTTGCGCCTTTAGTAGAAAGTGCAAAAACCGAAGAACCACGCGCAGCTCGGTTAGAAAAAGCATCCGCGTGAATAGAAACGAATAAATCAGCCTGCATCTTACGTGCTTTTGCCACCCGGACTTTTAGCGGGATAAACACATCTTCATTACGAGTCATATACACTTTCATACCCGGTTCACGCTGAATAATAGTTCGCAATCGACGGGCGATTTGCAGAACAACGTCTTTCTCACGGGTTTTATATTTGCCTATAGCGCCGGGATCTTCTCCACCATGTCCAGGATCGAGCATGATAACAATCGGCCGGTCTTTACCTGCTTTGCCTGACTTCGGTATTTCCGCAGGTAAATCCTCGGCCAAATTACCTTTATTGTACTCTTCAAGCAGAGCAAGTAACGGATCATCATCCTTATTCGTGCCCGCTGCGGGATAAATATCCAAGACCAGACGGTGCTTAAATTCCGCCACGGGTTTCAAAGTAAACATATGTGGGCTGACCGACTGTTTAACTTCAAACACCAAACGGACGGTTTTAGGATCAAACTGCCCTGCTCTGACCAGTTTAAGATAAGGATCGCGGGATTGAATCTGTTCCCCCATCTCTTTTAGAGTATGATTCAATTGCATGCCTTCAAGATCAACAACAATTCTGTTTGGATTTGTCAGCACGAACTGGCGATATTTGAGTGGAATATTGGACTCAAGAGTCACACGGGTATAACTGGATGCAGGCCAAATACGAACTGCAATAATTTTTGGTGACGCTGCATAACCCACCTGGCTGACACTAAGCAACCACATTGCTGCGGCTCCTTGCAACAAGCGACGTCGTGACAGATTAAGATCTGAATGACTCATCTACTATTTATTCCATTCATAAAATACCAATATTCAGAGTGGCCTTCACCTAAAAAACAGCCAAGTGGAAAATACTAACCAACCAACATTATGCTGTCATCAGTAATAAGCATTTTATATTTGGCAAATTATTCACGTCCACATGTATATCGCAATGTTTTTGTTTTAATTGCCTCTTGCCATTTCCTTTCAAAAGGAATAAAAATACATAAATTACGAATAAAAATTCAATCGAGAGTCTGTTATGAAAGAACGCAGCACCGAATTAGTTGAGGGATTTCGCCACTCGGTTCCATACATCAATGCACACCGTGGCAAAACTTTTGTTATCATGCTTGGCGGAGAGGCTATTGCTCACGAGAACTTCCCGAACATCATCAACGACATCGGATTACTGCATAGTTTGGGTATCCGGCTGCTCATCGTTTATGGTGCCAGACCTCAAATTGAACAAAACCTTGCAACCCATTGTTATGAACCGGTTTACCACAAACACACCCGTGTTACCGATAATAAAACATTGGAATTCGTCAAACAATCTGCTGGTTTATTACAATTGGATATTACCGCACGTCTTTCTATGAGCTTAAATAATACACCATTGCAAGGTGCAAATATTAATGTTGTCAGTGGTAACTTTATTATTGCTCAACCTCTTGGTGTTGATGATGGCGTGGATTATTGCCACAGCGGAAAAATTCGCCGTATTGATGAAGCAGCCATAAATCGTCAGTTAGATAATGGCGCAATAGTGCTCATTGGTCCTGTTGCAGTTTCCGTCACCGGCGAGAGTTTTAATCTGGCATTTGAAGAAGTTGCTACTCAATTAGCGATCAAACTACAAACTGAAAAACTGATTGGTTTCTGTTCTACTCAAGGTGTACAGGGCAAAGACGGAAAAATTCTCTCTGAAATTTTTCTTAATCAGGCACCAAATCTGATTAAAGAACTGGAAGCTGAAGGTGACTATTATTCAGGTACAGCCTGTTTTTTACGGAGTGCCGTAAAAGCTTGTCGTCGTGGCGTTCACCGCAGCCACTTATTGAGTTATCAGGCAGATGGTTCTCTGGTTCAAGAATTATTTTCCCGTGATGGTATTGGTACTCAAATAGTCATGGAGAGCGCGGAACAAATACGCAGAGCGAATATCAATGACATCGGAGGTATTCTTGAACTTATTCGTCCGCTGGAACAGCAAGGCATTTTAGTACGCCGTTCAAGAGAACAACTTGAGAGAGAAATTGATAAATTCATTATTATCGAACGCGATAACCTGACTATCGCTTGTGCCGCGCTTTACCCCTATCCTGATGAGAAAATTGGGGAGATGGCTTGTTTAGCCGTTCATCCTAAATACCGGAGCTCTTTAAAAGGTGAAGTACTCATGAACCGCATTTCGGATCACGCTAAACAGCTCGGGCTGGAAAAACTTTTCGTCCTGACTACCCGCAGCATTCACTGGTTCCAGGAACGGGGCTTTGAGCCAGCAGAAATCTCAATGCTACCGATTCAAAAACAAGAGCTATACAACTACCAGCGCCGTTCTAAAATTCTGATGTTGAATTTGGAACCACAGTAACGAGCTGATTAATGTTGAAAAATAACGCAATCCTATTGGGAAAACGTCCTTTCTGGCGATCGATCAGATCGCCTAAATGGGTGTCCGGTTTTATTAGACCACCACACTTTACAGTTACATCCGTAAAGAAGCAGTTATGTCCTCTCAAATTGAAGGTACTCAATCGTCCCTCAGCGATCTAATGTTGTTTGAAATGGAAGGGATGCTTGGTGTGCCAATGGATGATGTACAAGAGGTATCTTGTTACGTTAATGCTTTATCATTAGGTGTACAACGTATTCAAGAGTCCTATCCCATCACTTTTCGTTTAATCAAAGAACTACATAAAGTTTCAATGATATCAGGAAGAGGTATAAGCCGTGGACCTGGAGAGTTCTGTCAAAACCAAGTGTGGATCGGTGGTCATCGTGCTGATGAAGCTGCTTTTATCCCGCCTCCTGCTAATGAATTGGCTGATTGTTGGGCCGCATTGGAGAAGTTCATTAACGATGTTCCTGAGCCGACAGATCCATTGATAAAAGCAGCTTTAGCTCATGTTCAGTTCGAAACTATCCATCCATTTATGGATGGTAATGGTCGGTTAGGACGCTTATTAATTCCCTTAATTTTGGTGGAAACAAAGGTTCTGAGTCAGCCTTTTCTGTATCTATCCGTCTTTTTCAAAAAACATAGACAAATCTATTATGAACGTCTGCAACAAGTCCGCATAACGGGTGATTGGGAAGTGTGGTTACTCTTTTTTGTTGATGCTGTTGCAGCTACAGCGACACAAGCAGTCAATATCGCTCAACAACTTTATCAGTTACGCCGTGAACACAAAAAACTGTTGCAGCCATTAGGACGTATGGAGAACTCAGCAAGCCAGATATTGGATGCATTATTTGAGCATCCTATCGTCAACATTAATAAATTGGTGCAACTTACAGGGCTGGCACCGGCAACAATTGGCAAGGTTATGGAACGCTTATCTCAGGCTGATCTTGTATTGGTCTCTGAACTTACCGGCCAAAAACGCAATCGCGTGTATGCTTATAACCGTTATATAGAAATTTTGAACCAAGATTTTTAAAAAAACCATATTAGCATTCCTATGAATATCACATAGCAGGATCCCACTTTGTTTATCCTGTCATGTGATATTTATTTATCAGTGATTCTATACTCCGGTTATTTTGCATTTACCTAACATAGCAACTGGCCCCTTTCCAAAAAATTGCACTTATTAGTCGAATCCGCCATATACTATTATTGTTACACTTGATAGCAAGCGGGCATCAGAAGTTACGAAAGCGGTAGTAAAAGTATTATATCCGTTAAAACAGAGGGTTAAGACCATCACATTCGATAACGGTTTGGAGTTCGCAGAGCATGAAATCATAAGTAAAAGATGAGAAACCCAAATTTACTTTGCTCACCCTTACTCACCCTGGGAAAGAGGGATCAATGAGAATATCAATGGATTAATCAGACAATACTTTCCAAAGGGAACGGATTTTAATGAAGTCACTGATCAGGAAATAAATTTTGTGGTAAACCGATTAAATAATCGCCCGCGAAAAACACGGGGAGGGAAAACACCGAATGAATTATTTAAGGGGATACGAACCTGTTTACTTCCGGATTAACGAGTTACTTGAATTCACATATTATGAGCACGAGATTCCCCTCTCTGTCAGTGTTATTAATTGGGGTGACCATTATTCTGACAGAGGGGGGCGGAATGGGATTTGAAGCTACATTAACTCCGATATAAATACCCCGCAGGCTAATAATTTAGCTTTTTTTCCTGTTATTTAGTATGATTTTGCGTATAAAGCCCAGGTTTTGGTATGTTTTCCTGTAAATAAACAGGTAGCTTCAGTTTTTGGCTGAACAAATGGAATGCATCTAACACTTACACTGTATTCACTGATAGCCTCTTTCACTCTCTCGTCATCAACAAAAGGTGCTAGGACAAATTTATTAATTGCATTTTTCTCTTTAAAAATCTGCCTAAATTCTTCAATCGTAGTAACAGTTATTGTATTTTCTAACATTCTATTTTTAGCATTGTTAAACATATTCACCTGAATTGATTGCAATATTTTAATCAAGCTTTTCAAAAAAACACTCGTATCAATTTTTATTATTTCCTTAACATTATTTCGACAAGAATAGGAAACCAGATCTTGCTCTAATTCTTTTTTTCCTATTTCAATACGAATAGGTACTCCACGCTTAATATGATACCATTTTTTTTCTCCGCCATTTACATCTCGTTTATCTATCTTTACTCTTATGTTTTGACCTTTTAATTTTTTTCGAGAAATTTGTTTTCGTAATTTATCACAGAAAGCATATATATCATCAGCATCCTGCTCACTATGTATGATTGGAACAATGATGACTTGTATTGGAGCCACCAATGGTGGGAGCATCATCCCATTATCATCGCCATGAGTCATGATCATAGCTCCAATTAACCGTGTAGACACCCCCCATGAAGTTGTCCATGCCAATTCCTTTATACCTTTTTTATTGATGAAATGGATATCGGATGCCTTCGCAAAATTTTGCCCCAAAAAATGCGAAGTTCCGGCCTGCAAAGCTTTACCATCCTGCATCATCGCTTCAATAGTATAAGTATCTACAGCTCCAGGAAAACGTTCCCAAGAACACTTTATTCCTTTAGTTACTGAGAGTGAAAGATAATCAATGACAAAATTTTCATAAGTATCAACAATATTAATTGTTTCTTTCATGGCTTCATCACTAGTGGCATGAACTGTATGACCTTCTTGCCACAGGAATTCCGAAGTTCTTAGAAAAAGCCTTGGTCGCATTTCCCAGCGTAGTACATTAGCCCATTGGTTGATTAATAAAGGCAAATCCCTATAACTCTGAACCCACCGAGATAGTGAAGCGCCAATCAAAGTCTCACTTGTGGGCCTAATAATTAAAGGCTCATCTAATTGACCCGCTGGTACTAATTTACCATCCAAGGCTTGTTCTAGACGATGGTGGGTGACTACTGCGCATTCCTTAGCGAAACCATCAACATGTTCAGCTTCTTTTTGAAGAAAAGACAAAGGAATAAGCAAAGGAAAGTAAGCATTCTCATGCCCAGAATCCTTGAGTCTTTGATCTAATTCACGTTGCATATTCTCCCATATACCATATGCCCAAGGACGAATGACCATGCAACCTCTAACAGGAGAATTTTCAGCCAATTCAGCTTGGATAATGACTTGTTGATACCATTCAGAGAAGTTTTCGCGTCTAGTTGGATTTATTGCTGTTTTCATGATATTTTTTTATTTATGTAGGATAAGTTATGAAAAATCGTACCACAAATATTAAAAAGACCCAATGTGAAGAGTTCTCAGACAAAAATTTTCAATGAACAGAAACAAAAAACATATAACAATATGAAACTCAACTCAACAACCACCGACTAAAGTCGGTGGCAGACCGCTGACAAACCTCGTTTCAAAGAGGGTGTCGCAAAAGGCGTGTATTATCCGTTAAGATCTGCGTACTTCTTTTAAGCGCAGATCTTTTATGACCTTATTCATTCGAAAACAGGAACCTCCCTCTAGTGAAATCCAAGTGATGACCGCGTTATTGGCGCAGAATCTCACTCTCTCAGGAGGTCACCCGGAAAAGCTGTTATTGGATGCTGGTTATTTCCATGACGATGTGATTGCTGAGGTGCAGAAACATCAGAGCTTGCTGTTTTGTGCAGAAAATTCAGACCGACAGAGTGCACGAAAAATCTATCCCAAATCATTATTTACTTATGATGCTGAGCAAGATTGCTATATTTGTCCTGCCCATCCCCCATTATCCCTGCAAAGTACAGTGAAAGCCACTGAAAAAACGCGGGCCTATCGGGTTTATAGCGCTGACAATTGTGCCGGATGCTCGCAGAAAACGGGCTGCACAAAGGCTAAAGGAGGAAGAAAAATAAAACGTTATCCGGAAGATGAAGGGCGGGAGACGCTTCGTTTGCATATGGCCAGATCCGAGTCAAAACAGATATTGAGTCAACGGAAGAGCCTGGTAGAACCGATATTTTCGGCATTACGGGGAATTCAGAGACTGAAACGCTTTCGGCACAAGGGATTGTCAGCGGTAAAGCTGGAATTTAGCTTGCATGCAATGGCCTATAACTTATCAAGAGCAGTGGCTCTGATATTAGGGATTATTTTTAGCCTGTTATCCATACAAATAACAGTCTGCCCAAAGTCAGTGATTAAATTTAACTTGATGCTTGAAAAAGTGACCTCAACCCTTTTGCAACACCCTCCAAAGAACGGGGTTTGTTTTTTCATGATGAAAAATGTTGTGGTCATTTTCCTCATTAGACCCCTGTGAGCGCCCACCGATGCGCCATTTTTTCCTTTGCCGTACCATACGCCTCCTGTATCCAGCAACAAAAATAACAAAACGTAGCGACTAGCAACGCTATCTTATTGATATTTTGGCTGTTGTCGCCAGCAGACATTGTATCTGAATTTCCTGTACCAGACAGCGTTCACTGGGAATACCAAATAAGTAGCCCAGTAACATCATCTTGAGCAACATGACCGGATCGATAGCCGGTCGGCCATTATTGTGGCAATACAACAGGGCGACTAATTCGCGGATAAATTCGAAATCAATGGCGGCATCGACTTGACGTACCAGATGGTTTTTGGGGACCAGCTCGTCAAGCGAGAACGTTTCTGGTCGGAAAGTTTGGGGGAGGCGGTGTTCTTAACCTATCTCTTGATCAGATCTCCAAATCAACCGATTTAGCCAGCAAATAGCCGTCTATCAGGGTTTGCAGCCGAAACCAGCCTTCCCAAAGTCGTTCCCATCCGACTCGACCCGTGCGTTTGGAATCGTACCAGCCAGCCAGTTTTCCCAGATTGATGAAGGCCCAATGCAAACTCGGGGCTTTTTTCGGCGGACCGCGTTTTTCTTGTTTTGACCACAGTAATTTCCACGCCAGGGGGCTTAATACTGTCTCACAGCTCTCTTTCTCTGCCTCTTCTTTGTGCAGACCCATAAAACGCAGCTGGTGTATCCGTACCGCTATAAAGGCCAGCAACACTATCATGCGCTCCAGATTATCTTTGCTTTGCATACGCAGCGCTTCTACCTGCGTGCCGCCCGTTTTCCACGCCTTGTGAAATTCCTCTATCAGCCAGCGGCGCTCGTAATAACTGAATATTTTATGGGCGTCCTCCTGACTATTGACGGGTTCGGAGGTCAGAAGATGCCAGCAAAGCCCGTCCTCCGGACCTTTTTCGTTGCAACCAACATAAAACATCCGCACCGCTTCACCGTTTTTTCCTTCGGGGATTTTCAACGTCACTTCGGCATAACTGATATCACAATGCGCGACACGCGCCTGACGCCCGCTTTTCTGTCTGACCTGAACTGATCGTTCTCCAGCACTCTGTAACTGGCTGATAAAGTCATAAAGTTTATCCTGACTTTCCTCAATACGCCGGCTTTGCATCGAACGGATGACGAAACGTTGTTTTTGGCTCGTTTTATAACGCAGATATTCGATGATATCGGCTTCACGGTCACAGACAGAAATCACGTTGGCCATCTGCTCCCCTAACCGGCTGTCGACAGCTTGTGAGGCCCGTTCCCACTTATCACTCTCTTTCTCTTCATAAGGGCGTGCATCGCGTTGCTGGCTTTTGCCATAATCACTGACATCCCGGCACCAGCGCTGTTGCTCTATCAATCCCACGACCTGTTGTTCTTCAGGCGCAAATAACAACACCGAGTGTACCTGCAGGCCCCGGGATTTTTCCTTCGAGGTGGTATAGCCGAGTTCATCGGCGACCGACGCATGGGAAAATGACAGGGTTGTCGTGTCTTCCAGCGCTAACAGGCAATGATAACGTTGAGCGTGAGCGGCGGTGGCGGTAAATCCGGCTTCGGCGATGGCTTGAGGTGCAATGGCGGAATTTCGGGTCAGTCGGTAGGCCGCTTCAACATCGGCAGGAGAGTCAAGAGATTGCACGAGCGATTGTCCTATATGGTTAGCCAACGAACAGGCCACTTTCACCAGGCGGTTGGTACGGCGTTTATCACCTAATTCCGCATGTTGAAACGTGTCATTTGCCCATTGTTCGGCGCAGGTTGAAAACATAAAGATTACCTCAAGTCGTGTTTTTTATTGAGATCAATCTATGAGGGAAAAGTTCAATAACGAGGGGGCGGGTTAAAATATTTGTGTAGGAAAGACAGGTTCTTAACATGGCGGCAAGCTCCGTTTGGTGAACGGAACTTAATTAAAATAGAGTGACGGATAAAAAACAAGCACTTTGTCAATAATCTGCAACCACCGACTTTAGTCGGTGGTTGTTGAGATGCCACTATAGTGCGCTGACGCCCCTAGGCTTCAGAAATCGCACCGGTTGAAAAGGTGCTTCTCTGATATTGCTCACCTCAGGTGGCTCAGGGGTAAAGTGTTTTTTCGTTTTCATGAGCGGAGAAATTACCTGACTGAAAGAATCAAGCAACAGGCAAAAGCGGATCAAGCGATGTTCGCCATATTTTGGTTATCAATAGGGGGCTGGTGAATGGTTCCCAAATTTTACTTGTATGAATAAAAAAATAGGGGTGTAATAAAAATTATAATTGAATGATTCATAAGATAATATTATATATATATTAATAATTTTTTCGTTATAACACATTTTTGTTTATGAAAATTTCAAGAGAAAATAATGAATAACAAAATGAATTGTACTATTAAATCGATATTTAATGGATTTCCTGATATACCTCCTGAAAATTATTTTCAGGAAGGTTTTTTCAGAGATCCTGCAAGAACAATAAATACTGATGATAGATATTTTCTATCTCCAGCGGATGGATTCGTTATATATATAGACATAATAAACCCAGATGAAGCAATTGTTGAAATAAAAGGAAAAAAATATAGCATCCAAGATATTATAAGGGATAAGTATTATAATAAACGTTCACTTGTTATTGGTATTTTTATGACATGCTATGATGTACATGTTAATAGAGTGCCATATAATGGCATGCTTAGTTATTCAGAGCATGAACCCCTAGAAACAAACAATCTACCTATGATTGATGTGGAAAATAATATTTTTTACCAAGAGAATCCAAAATTTATACATGATGATTATTTGCATTTAAATCAAAGGGTTATAAATAAAATATATTCTCCTTCTATCAATAAAGAGTATTATGTGGCACAAATTGGTGACTATGATGTTGATACAATAACACCATTTCATATACAGCAAAAAAAACCTGTCTATCAAGGTGATAGGTTTTCTATGATTCGATATGGTTCACAAGTTGATTTAGTAATTCCTGTTACTAATGATGATGAACTAATTTCATTGGTAACTGAAAAAGAACATGTTACAGGTGGTATAACCAAGTTAGTCAGGATTAATGATAATTATCTATAATAAAATGTTATAAACTACAATTAAGGTCTTACAATGATGAAGAATTCTCCTAATATTATTTCTGATATAAAAATGCCAGTCTTTTTACTAGCACCTCCATTTTCACTAAATACAAATGTAAGAAATAACATTTGGATGGAAGAACTTGATGATTCTGAAATCAATGTTAACAATAAAGTTGCATTGAGGCAGTTTTATAATCTTTATAGCTTTATGTCATCACAGTCCCTTGTTTATTTATTGCCATCTGATACTCATCAGGAACTACAAGATCAAGTGTATACTGCTAATTTGGGAATTATTATTGGTGATGAAGATCAAACAGCAATAGTCGCCAATTTTTCATCAGAAATAAGAAGATCAGAAACACCTATTGGAGTGAATTTCTTTGAATCATTAGGTTATAAAACTGAAGTTTCACCTTATCACTTTGAAGGTGAGGCAGAGCTAAAGCATTTATATGGCAATATATTTGTAGGTGGTCATGGGATAAGAAGTGATATTAAATCCTATGATTGGATGGAAGATAAATTTGGCCTTAAAATTGTGAAAATAGAAGAAAAAGATCCTTATCTCTATCATTTAGATTGTATAATTTTACCATTAGATAAAGAAAATACTCTCGTATATACTAAGGGATTAAATAATGATGAATTGAAAGAATTAGAAAAAGTAACAAATATTATCAGTATTGATAAAGACGTTGCGTACAGTGGAATCTGTAATTCTGTTAGAGTTAATCAATATATTCTTTGTTCATCTAATATTAATAATCTAAAGGTAGGAACAGAAGATTATATTAATGAGATGAACAAAAATCATGAATTGGAAAAAATTTGCTCTAAATTGGCATTAACACCAAAACTATTCAATTTATCTGAGTATATGAAGAGTGGAGCATTACTTTCCTGTATGGTAATGCACTTGAATAGATACTCCTATAAAATACAGGTAATATAGTGTGATTTTTATCGTGTCATTTTAATTAACTTTGTTACTATATAATATATATTTAAAAGCATGAAATAGATTCTTATAAAAAATAGCATCTGTACATTTTATTTTTATTAAAATGACCACTTTGTATAATTATCAAATATAACTATTATGATGACCAAATTGAACAAGCATTACTCCTTGCTGTATAAGGGATGACACAAAATTATCTAAATTTTCAATTTATATTGAAAACGAAAATATTTTTATTTTCATAGGATATATTCCAAGGAAGGTTTTTATTACATTTTAATATGACGTATTGATGGTTTTTAATATTCACTATAATATATAAATCAGCATAACTTGATGTAGCCTACATGTCTCATAAGCAATGCTGCCTTGTCATTTGAATTTAGATATTATTAATACAGAGGTGATTTGTATTTTTGTAACTACATGTTACATATAAGTTTAAGACACTCATAAATAAATATAAACTACCACTAGGTTAATATGTCATATTATTTTAATTCTGCTATAACTGAATCTAAGTCCTAACTGTGAACAACATATGAAATATATTAAATTTATTTATTCTTTTATACGCAAACAAAAAACACCATTCATGCTAGCTATTTTTTTTACTATTATAGCTGCTTTGGCTGAGGTTGCATTCCCATTTCTTGTACAAGAACTGGTTAATTTTTTATTGAAAGACAAGCTAATTCTTAATTTTTCATTTAATCAACTAATAATTTCGCTGGTATTAATATCGTTATTAATTGTAATAAGTCATACTATTATTATTTGGATGCAAACAATTAGCACATCTGAACTAAGTTATAACATGAGGAAATCGCTTGTAGACTCTTTTCTTTCATTCCCATATTCTATAAATAGAAAATTTCATTCCGCAAGTCTAGCATTTAGAATAAAAAACGATACTTACCTTATATCAGATAGAGTTAGAAATTTATATAGTAAATTTCTCTATGATACTTTATCTATTATTGGTCCATTTATTGCCATAGCCCTAATTGATATTAAATTATCTATTTTAACATTAATGATAGTTAGTTCAGTCACTTTCATTAGTAAACCTATAACCAATAAAGTAGCTGTTTATGAAAGAATCCTACAAATTTATAACTCTCGGCTGACAGGAGTGATACAGGAGTCATTTTCTTGGATTAAGACTGTAAAAATTTTTAATTCTGAAATATCAGAGAAAAATAGAATCAACGAGGTAAATGTTAAAGTAAAAAATATCGAACGGATAACAGGTTTATTTATGTCATTATCCACTCCTCTTGGTTTCTTTGCTCAGTTTGCATCAACAATCATTATACTTTGGTATGGTGGATTATTATTAATGGATGGAAAAATCAACCCTGGAAATTTTATCGCAGCATTCACCTATGAGCAATTAATGTCATATTCGATTAAAGGATATAGCAATCATTTAAATATATTTTCTTCCTTAAGGTCATTGTTAGAAAGAACTTTAGAATTATTAGACGAAAATAAAAAAAATCCTTGTCGACAAAATCAATCAATAATAAACCACAGCTCTAATAACATTGATATAAATATAAAAAATTTCTCCTATAATGATAGAGATGTTTTGTTAAAAAATATAAATATTTGCATACAAAAAGGTGAGCGAATTCTTATTGTTGGTGATAATGGACAAGGTAAAAGTACGATATTTGATATCATGACAGGATTAACACCATTAAACGAAGGAACTATTTCTATTTTTGGTGATACTCTATCCTCTATAGGTACTAAGAGTTGGTTGAAAAAATTTGGCGTAATGTCACAACAAACTCAGATTATAAAAGGTACTTTATATGATAATCTTCATATCGCTAACACAGAATCAACTAGAGAAGACATGATCTCTTCATTAATAAAAGCCGGTGGTAATGAATTACTGGATAAACTAAAAAACGGCCTAAACTCATACATTGATGAAAAAGGCTCTTCTTTGTCAGGTGGAGAAAGACAACTCATTGGATTAGCGCGATTATATCTTAAAACACCACAGATATTATTATTTGATGAACCAACTACTTATTTAGATAATAACAAGATAAATGGTTTTATAGAATCGATGAGTAACCTTGTTTATGGTAAAACGGTATTCATGATAAGTCATGATCCACGTATATTCAAACTTGCAGAACGAGTTATCAAAATCGATAATGGGGAAGTTACATTCGATGGGGATTCACAGGTATATTTGGAGAAAAAAACAGAAAAATAACAAGTTATATTTTATAATGGTTTAAATCTGGATTATTATTACTTAAAATCGCATAAAACCCCTTAATTATTAGCTATATAAGGAGTAATTGATTATCTTATAGTTTTGATTTTTTATTTATCTTTAAATGAAATAAAAATAATTAAGTTTGCAATCATAAAATAAAACTTATCACTCTGTGGTAAGTATATTCTCTGCATCTTAAAAAGTGAGTTTTAGTGAAAATAAAAATTAACTGATGTAATTATATCACATTAAAATATAGTGGGTATTGAATGAACGAAAATTTACTAGCATCAGATGTGAAGTTAAGAACTTCAAACATATCCTTACCAAAAACAATGTTAGCTCAAACAATAAGGCCTGAGAGATATGGTCATCCCTTAATTGCCTTTGAATTAGAAAGAGTATCTATACCCCCCTTGGAGCCTGATGAATGTTTGATCAAAGTTATGGCTGCGGGAGTCAATTATAACGGCATATGGGCTGCTAAAGGATACCCAGTTGATGTTGTCAACCTTCAGAAAAAATATGGAACATACAATGGACTTCATATTGCTGGCTCTGATGCATCTGGGATTGTAATAGCACTGGGTAAGAACGTTACAAATATAGCTATAGGGGATGAAGTAGTGCTGCACTGTGGCTGGTGGGATGGTAGTGTATCGGGTGATGAAATTATGGATAAATCAGCTAAAATTTGGGGTTATGAAATAAATTTCGGAGCCTTTGCTGAGTACACTCGTGTTAAGCAACATGCAGTCCTGCCTAAACCAAGCCATTTAAGTTGGGAACAAGCTGCTTCCTACATGCTATGTGGTGCTACGGCCTATCGAATGTTCCATGGTTTTGAACCCCATACGGTTAAAGCTGGCGATGTAATACTCATCTGGGGGGGGAGTGGCGGATTGGGTTCAATGGCTATTCAATTAGCTAATGCTGCTGGTGCAATACCTGTAGCTGTTGTTAGTAGTCAAGAAAAAGCTGATTACTGTCGAAAAATAGGTGCTAAGGGAATAATAGATAGACGTAATTATAAACATTGGGGGCCTATAGAAGATCTGATCAACCCATCTAAATACTCACAATGGGTTAGTGAAGCAAGACGCTTTCAAAAAGAAATTTGGAAACAAGTAGGAGAAAAGAAAAATCCTAACATTGTAATAGAACACCCTGGTGAAGATACTTTTCCTACATCTTCTTTTGTTTGTTCTCAAGGAGGAATGGTAGTAATTTGCGCGGGTACCAGTGGATATAGAGGTACATTTGACATTCGTTATCACTGGATGCGTCAAAAAAGATTCCAAGGCTCTCACTTCGCTAATCAAACTCAATGCACTGAATTCAACAAGCTAGTATGCCAAGGTGTAATATCACCATGTTTAACAAGGGTTTTTGACTTTGAAAACTTACCGGAAGCACACCAAATCATGCTTGAAAATAGAGAGCCTTTAGGAAACTTCGCAATTAGAATTGGCTGCCGAGTGGAGAAATAAGAAAATGCATTTCATTCAGAGATTCTTAGACATTTCCCATAATCACCCAGAATCACTAGCAGTTATTGAGAATTCATCTGAAATCTCGTATAGGGAATTATATGAACGAGCTAACCGCCTAGCAAGCATTATTGCTTTAACTGGCACAGGGAATATGGTAGGCGTGTTAATGGGGAAAAGCATTGATTATATAGTTTCAATTTTATCTATTCATATGTCAGGCAGAATAGCTGTTCCCCTAGATAGCAGTTATCCAATTGAAAGATTAAAGCAAATGATTACTTCTGTCGATTTATCGTTATGTCTAGTTAACCAACAACTGAACATAGAATTGGCGAAAACCTTAAACGAACAGACTAATCAACTATGTATCAATGAATTGCCTATGTCTCCTGCAAATAATAGAGATGATGAAATTACTATTAAATTGCAAGATAAAATACCATCCTACGTTGTATTTACATCAGGAACTACTGGAAAACCTAAACCTGTTGTGGTGCCCTACCAAACTTTGTCTACACTGATTTCTTGGATGGGGAAAACACATCAACCAAACGGCACCACATTACTATATGCCACTCAAGGTTTTGATGTTTCATTTCAAGAAATTTATAGCACTTTATGCTACGGTGGTCAGCTATTAATTATCACAGACGAACAAAAGAAAAATCTGCATACTTTAATTCAACTGATATCCTTACGATCAGTAACTCGTCTATTCTTACCTACTTCGATGTTAATCCCTTTTGTTACTTTTGGGTTACATGCAACCCAGCCATTAACCGATCTAATGCAAATAATTGTAGCTGGTGAACAATTAAAAATTACACCAGCTATTAGACAATGGTTTAAATCTCATTCCCATTGCCAACTTATTAATCATTATGGACCATCAGAAACGCACGTGGTGATGGAATATCAACTAGAAGGCGAACCAAATGGCTGGCCAGATTTGCCTCCAATCGGTCAAGTAATTCCGGGCAACATTGCTTACTTACTTGATGAACAGTTTCAACCTGTTTCATTAGGCACTATTGGTCAGCTTTATATTACAGGGCAATCTCTAGCATTAGGCTATCACCAAATGAAAGAGCAAACGCTAGAAAAATTTGTAATACATCCCAAAACCCAACAAATAATGTACAAAACTGGTGATCTCTGTGCTCAAAATAATAAAGGAATGTTTGAATATAAGGGAAGATGCGATCGACAGTTTAAAGTCCGCGGTTATCGAGTTGACCTGAAAGAAATAGAAACTACCGTTACTGACTCTGGTCTGGTAGAGGATTGCCTTGTAGTAGCTAAACAGTCAGGTATGACAACTCTATTAATACTCTACTTTACAGCAAAAAGTAGTACTCATGATATCAGCCTAACTTTACACGCATACCTAGCAGAAAGACTACCAGACTACATGTTGCCATCTTTCTATAAGAAAGTTACAGATATTCCTCTAACTCAAAATGGCAAAGTTGATATTAAAAGACTCCCAACTATTGGGGGAGTTAGATCTCAGATACCTTTGCCCTATGTCGCACCACAAAGCAAGCTTGAATCGGCTCTGAGCGATTTAGCTGCAGCTTGTTTTGGCCTAGATAGGATTGGAGTTAATGATAATTTTATGGATATTGGTGCTAATTCTCTTACCCTAATTTCTTTTTTGGCCGAACTTCGCTACATGCTATCTCATGACTTTCGTCAAACTGAATTATTCGAGTTTCCTACTATTAGACTCTTGTGCAATCACTACCAGCAATTGAATAACAATAATAAAGAACAACTGAGTAACACAATTAGACCTTCCAACAAACGTAAAACAAGAACTAATGCCATTCAACATATACACGGGAAAAAGAGGGGGTAGTATGCTAAATAACCAAGAAGATCAAACATCATTAGATGAAACCACTATTGCAATTGTTGGAATGTCTTGTCGCTTTCCAGGAGCTTCATCAGTAACACAATATTGGAAGAATCTCCTATCTGGAACTGAAAGTATCCAAGTCAATACATATACCGATGGAGGAATTCATTCCCATGCTGAACTACCTGACATAGAAAACTTTGATTACAACTTTTTTGGATTCAACTACAAAGAAGCACAATTGTTAGATCCACAACATAGATTTTTATTAGAGTGTGCTTGGGAAGTGATGGAAAATACATCACTACATTCTAAAAGTGAGTCAATTGGAGTCTTCTGCGGTGCAGGCCCAAGCTCGTATTTCATCAACAATGTTCATGGTCAATCTGACCATAGCGGAGCTTGTGGTTTGTATCAATCAGCTGATACGTTAACTCAATTTATGGCTACTGATAAGGAGTTTCTTGCTAATCGAATTGCTTATAAATTTAATTGTTGTGGTCCTGCAATTAATATTCAGGCGGCTTGTGCGACCTCAATATTTGGTATTCAAGCCGCAATTCAAGCAATCTTATTAGGTGATTGCGATGCGGCATTAGTCGGAGCAGCAGCAATTCCTGTTCCACAATCAATTCCTTACTATTTCGAACCTGGTATGCCTTTTAGTTCAGATGGTCACTGTCGTCCATTTGATGCGAAAGCTAGTGGGACTGTGTTTGGTTCCGGTGCTGCTATCGTTGCCCTTAAAAGACTTACTGATGCTATAAACGACGGAGATCATATCCATGCCATTATTCGCTCAGTAGCTACAAACAATGATGGCAGCAATCGAGCAAGTATGTCAGCCCCTTCTATTGCTGGACAAACCCGTGTTATTCGTGATGCTCTTGAAATGGCAGACATCGATCCTGGACAAATTTGTTATATTGAAGCCCATGGTACCGCTACTCCAATTGGTGATCCTATTGAGATAAAGGCATTAGCTAATGCCTTTATTGATCGCCCCCTCGAAAATACTTGTTACTTGGGAAGTGTAAAAGGTAACATTGGGCACCTGGGATGGGCGGCAGGAATGGCTAGCTTAATTAAGGCGGTATTAATTACTCAACATAAAATAATCCCTCCCACTATTAACTTTGAACAATACAATCCACAATTACATATTGAAGAAACCCCTTTTACCATCAACAAAGACGCGATAGTTATAACAGAACCTCGTGTCATTGTTGGTGTCAGTAGTTTTGGATTAGGAGGGAATAATTCACATATAATCATTGAGGAAGCTCCTAAAAGAAGTCTTATTACTCCATCACCATATCATGAGAGAGCACACTTACTACCTATTTCAGCTCGAAATAGTGATAGTTTACAACAATTACGCACTTCTTATTTACAGTTTCTCGAAAATCAGGAAGATAGCACCTTTCCTATATTCGTTGCTAATCTCCAGCATTCTAGAACATTTTTCGAAAAACGAGCATTCGTTATCGCTAGCCATAGGGAAGATGCTATAAGTACATTAGATAGTTTGTCGCTTAATACCAAGCAAGTAATAGAAGAAGTACCCAAAATTGCTTTGATGTTTTCTGGTCAAGGAGGAGAACATCAAAATATGGGAATGGAACTTTATACTTATGAAGCACTATTCAAAAAAGAACTAGACAAGTTCGATCCTGTGTGTTTAAAAATTTTTGATACTACTGCCGCAAACCTGCTATTTGATCCCCAATTAAATGAGAGAATAATAAACGATATTACCTGTTCACAACCTATGATATTTGCCTTACAGGTGGCAATGGCTAGGTTGTTACTAAATAGTGGCCTCACTCCTGCGGTCTTATTTGGTCATAGTTTAGGAGAATATGCAGCTGCTTGTATAGCGGGAGTTTTCAGCGCCGAGCAAGGATTCAAAATTCTAGTAGAACGAAGTAGGTTATTAGATTCGTTAGGAAATATAGGAGCGATGATATCTCTTGAATGTGACCATACGTGTGCATTGAAATTAATAAAATCTTCAGGAAATAATTTTTCGATTGCAGCAATAAATACAGCCAATAATACGGTAGTTTCAGGAACTTTAGAAACAGCTGACCAGTTAATGCAAATAGCAGCAGAGGCAGGTGTAAAAGCAGTACGATTGAACATTTCACGGCCAGGACATTCTTGGTTACTTGATCCACTGCTAGATCGTTTCGAAGAATACCTTGCTAACGTTGAATTAAGTTCTCCCACATTACCTTTTATTTCTACAGTAACGGGGAAATTAGCTGAGAGTGAAGTGACGACTACTAAATATTGGTGTCGTCAGTTGCGAGAAACTGTGAACTTTAAAGCCAGCGTAGACACTACTATTGAGATTGGAGGGACACATTTAATAGAGATCGGCCCCAAAGGTACGTTATCAGGACTTATACTTGGAGATGTAAAAAATATTTTGAGTGTACTACCAATATCCAGAGGAGGGAGAAGAGATCATCGACAATTTTTGACTGTTTTAGGAGAATTGTTTTACGCCGGTATCAACATTAATTTTCCTCACAATGAAGAAAAAATGCCTGTTCTTGAGGGATTACCAACATATCCATTCCAGCGAGTTCGTTGCTGGATTGAAGCACCAGATGCTTTCCACTCTTTAGAGAATTATTGTTACCAATTAATTTGGCAACCATTAACAGTGGAAAAAATAAATGTACAATCCACCATTTCTCAGAAAGTTTTGTTTCTAGCGCCAGATGAAATACTCAACAATACAGAAATTGGTTACTTAAAAAATTCCTTTCAACAATTTCATATTGTTGACTTGAATACACTGATAACAGTTGATATGCCATCTGATGAAACCTTGAAGGCCACCACAGCTCAAAATTTTAATATGCTATGGCAAAAGTATTCTGATGGTGTGGACAAAATATACTTAGATCTACGCAATCAGCTAAACAACGATATATCAACAGCCATAACCACTTGTTCTCTAGTGCTAAATTTTTTGCAATCTATCATTAATACTTATAAACTCCAACCACAGATTTGCTTGCTATTTTCAAAGAAACCTAGCAGCCATGAAGATATGACCCTCTCACCTGTAACGAATAGCATTATAGGTATGCTCCGTTCGTTGCTAATCGAAGAACCAAACCTTAAGGTAAATGTTATTAATTTTGCCAGAGAAGAAGCACCCCAGAATGAAGAGGAAGCAAGCCCGATCCAATTATTACCGTTAACTGAAGAATTAGTCGTGACAGTTCTGCGAAATCAAATATTCGTGCCACGAGTAGAAAAAGTAGAAAAAGTAGAAAACACTCATTACATATACCCAACAGAACAAGATTATATCCTGATAGGTGGCGCTGGTGGAATTGGTGTGCAATTGATTAAAAATCTTTGTGCCGATCAAGTCCGTTCCATTCATGTAATCGGACGCTCGGCACATCCTAATAAGGAGCTGAGCGAATTAATGGATCGTTACCCAATTATCCAATATTTAGGATTTGATCTATCAACAGAGACAGGATATAAAAAATGTAATGATTGGTTACAGAGTACCTCAATTCACAAAGCAGGAGTTTTCAACCTAGCTGTAGACCTCAATGATAAATTGTTTGGGAGTATTCAATCACATGATCTAACTCTCTCATTCAATTCTAAATGCACTAGTATCTTGAACCTTTATCAACTATTGTGTAAACATAAAGTGGAGATTAGCTTCATTTTCAACTTCTCTTCAGCCACCTCAGTTTTAGGTAATGGTGGACAATCGAGTTATGGTGCTGCTAGCGCTTTTCTCGATGTAGCTCATGCAGCTTTATTTCCTGCTGCGGGTAAGGTATTCACAGTCAATTGGGGAGTATGGCGTGATGCAGGGAAATTAAGAGATGACCAACAGAGAATACAACGTCTTGAATCAGATGGACTTTTTAGCCATAACTGTGAGCAAGGACTCTTATTTATTCGCCTATTGTTAGCCAGTCCAGCTCGTATTATAGCTTTTATGAAAATTGATCCAAAAGTACTAAGTAATAAATCCCCTTTACTAGCACGCTTTCTGGAAAATTTGGTGGATGACACAGACGATAATAATCCCTCTTCATCAATAACCACCATAACCCGCCTTCTCGCGTGTAGAAATGAATCTCAAATGAGTTGTGTGCTCGAAACATGGCTCATGTCTACTATTGATGCATTAATTGGTCTAGAAGAGTCCATCTACGGTCAATATGACACGATAAAAAATATTGGTTTAAAAGCAATGGGTTTTGATTCCTTAGCGATCGTACAACTCAAAAATGCAATTGCCGTTCAATTAGATCTGCAGTGGACTGCTAAACAGCTATATTCTTACCAAACATTAAGTGAGTTACATACTGACTTGCTCTCTCACATAATCCAGCCAGCCTGGCATGAAGCTCATCGAGTATATAATGGAATAACCTCAAAAACTGAGCAAAATTTTTCAATTTCATTACAGCAATCTCGTTGGCTTTCGCTTATAGACAAAAATTATGGCCTGCGTATTATTCCCTATCTGATTTATTGCCCTTTCAATCTCGGGCACTGTCGCACAGCCTTGGCTAAGGTGATAGATGAACATCGTTTGCTGAGAACTTATTTTCCTAGAGGACTGCCATCTGTAAAAACTACATCACAGATCATGGATGATTTTGAAACGTTAAGTTCTAATCTATCTTCACTAACGACCGAAGAAAAAATTCAGCAAATTACTTTTTTAATCCAAGAAATGGAGCAGAGACTTCCTAAACCTAAAAATAATATAACTTGGACTATACACTTTATTGATGTAGGAGAACCGTTCTTTATTGCACTTTTAGGTGTTCAGCATCTGGAATTTGATGGAAAATCTCTAACGCTGTTTTTTGATGTATTTGGTAAATACTTACATTGCCTCTCAAATAATAAACTGTTAGATCATGTCGAACACAAACTCGACTATAATGTATATGCTCAACGTCAGAAGCAGTATCTACATAAACAGTGGAACAATGATTCTATCTTTTTCAAAGGACTATATAACTCCTTTAAAGGCCCGACTGTGTTACCGAACCATCCTGGATTTATGCCTACAATAGCTCGTTCATCATCACGACACAGTATCGAAGCAATTAATGCTAACAGAGCCTTGAACGAACTTTCTGAACTATATAGATTCAGTGTATTCCACGCAATTTTGTATGTTTATGCCAAAAGCATGGCCGACATTATTGGCCAAGACCAGTTGATTATCAGTACAATTAGTAGTGGTCGAGGATTGGGTGAATTCAATGACATAATCGGTCCGTTCACTTCACCTCTACCAGTGCCACTTACTGTAAGCCATGATGACTGGTTAACTGGAATTTCAATAGTTGCACGCACACTTGATGCCATTCATGATTATCCATTAATGCATCCATCAATGTTAATAAGTAAGATACCTGCGTTTGCAGGACTACCAATCGATACCTACTTTTCAGATATAGGTATCAATTTTCTCAATTATCGCCATATAACTGAGGAATCAGAAAAGATAAGAATCGAAGGAATAGAGATTTTAGGTCCCGTATCAGCGAATTTATTATCAGGAGCCAATGTCGAAGATATGCGGCGTGTTCCAGGTCTTCACTTAGTTGTTGAGATTAATGGTGATGATTTGCGTTTCAACTTTTGGTTTCATTCCGAACGATTTACAACAGCTGAAGTCGATCGTTGGGGAAAAAACATGTTACTACATCTAAAACAATTACTGTTTAGCCTGAGAAAAGACAATGAACAATAACAGACTAACGTTATTATGTTTTTCCTACGCGGGAGGCAGTGCTGAATTCTATCTGCGTTGGCAAAATTTACTGCCAAACATAAAAATTATCCCAGTGGAAATTCCTGGTCGGGGACGAGCATTGAACTTACAAGCATTGAATACACGTGATCATCTGGTTGATTATCTAATGAAACACTATACTCAATGGTGTATTCCTCCTTTTGCTTTCTTTGGGCATAGCTTAGGTGCCCGCATAGCACTTGAATTTTTATTGGCTCTTGAAAAAACTTGTGGAATCAGAGCGTCCCAATTGTTTGTAAGTGGATGCCTTGCACCAGCACGCTTTACCCAAGCTATGCGTATTCGGGAACAAGATTTGAGTGATGCAACATTATTACAAGTGCTAGCAGACCTAGGTGGGACGCCTCCTGAGCTTATGACCAATTCAGCACTAATGAAAAATTCTTTACCTATGATTAGAACTGATTTTCAATTGGCAATAGACTTATCAAAAAGCCCCGTAACTAGTATTTCTACCCCTATATACCTTCTACTAGGCAATAAAGATAAAGTTACTAGCCTATTTAAAGATTACTTAGGTTGGGCTCAATATACTTCCGGTAAATGTCAAGTCTCAGTTATTGACGGAGAGCATTTTTTCATCCGTACCCAAACAAAATCGGTTGTTAACTTAGTGAGACATAAGTTAAAAGAACTTTCATTACAAGAGAATAAATTTTGAAGTATTGAATTTGTTAATCAATAAATTAAGATCACTGCAATGTATTAGATGGTAAATTATAGTCCTATTTTTTCGTTTACTAGATACTTATTCTAAGTATAAACATTTCTATAAGGATCATTGACTTTGACACATTCACTCTCTAGTTCCTATATTAATAAGTCTGAAATCTATGATAAAGCAAGACCACTTTACCCACGAGAGGCACTTTTATTTATTCGCCATCAGCTTAATTTATCATCCGAATTACCTGTGTTGGATATTGGTTCTGGAACAGGAATACTTACAAGACAATTAGCAGCTACAGGCATACCCATGATCGGGATAGAACCTGATATACAAATGCTTTCCAAAGCTAGGGAAAGGACTAATCTACTCAATGTAGAGTATTGTCATGGTTCTGCCGAGCAATTAGGAATGGCATCTTGCTCAGTAGCAGCTTTGGTATGTGGGCAATCTTTCCATTGGTTCGAACCGAATAAAACTCTTTCTGAATTCAGACGTGTTCTGGCAACGAATAATCCAGTATTTCTTATCTGGAACATTCGAGATCCTGATCATGATAAATTTCATCGTTCCTATGAACAACTATTGAAAACTTATTTTAAGCGTTATTCAGAAACGTTGCAGATTGACAATATATTGGAAAGTAGAATTCACCAGTTTTTTAATGGCAATTTTAAGGAATGTACATTTAATAACAGTCAGCAATTGGATATGATTGGACTGATTGAGAGAACTATGTCTTGTTCTTATGCACCAGAGATAAGAACACCTGAATACGATTTCGCTAGCATGGCCATAAAAATTCTACATCAATCCTATCAAAAAAATAACTTAATCTCTATCAATTATAAGACCCGAGTAATATATGGACATATTTAGTGCGAAGATTCACTCTAAAAAAATGCATCAAAAAATAGCAAGGGAATTTTAAAAAAAATAAAACTGAAATCACATTAGTAGTGTCAAACATATTAACAGGGTGAACTCTCGCCCTGCCATACTGGCAATGACTGTAAATATTGAATTTATTTTGTGATTTACATCAATAATAAAAAAATCAAGCAATATAGGTATAGTATGTTAAAACATATTGAGTAATAATGTTAGCTTAAGCCACCAAAGTGATTGTATCTCACTGATATATACCCAATAGATTTCAAGTTGCAGCGCGGCGGCAAGTGAACGCAGCCAACAAAGCAGCAACTTGAAAGATGAAGGGTATATATATAATCAGCTATTCAACTAGTCTTATACTCTGTTTAAAAGGTAAATAAAAATGGAATTTCCACTCCCTAAAGATGTTGAATTTAAATATTCATTAGTTTATGAGAATTACATTAATGGAGACACGGTTAAAATAAATGAAAATATGCAAATGCCTTCATCAAGTGTAAGAAAGGTTTTCATAATGACAGCAGTTATGTCATATTTAATTGAAAATAAAATTTCAGTTCATGACGTTATTAAAGTCACTCCTCCTAATACTACAAGAAATGACATTTCTGGGTGTTTACAATATCTTGACATGGCTAATGGAAATATATCCTATCATGATTTATTACATTTAATGATTACCTATAGTGATGTATTATCTACTAAATATCTCGGAGAAATTATAGGAGTAGAAAAACTAAATCAGTACTGTAAGAAACATGGATTTTATGATACAGAACATTATTATCTGGTGCCACCAACTCAAGTACATAACATAAAAAAAAATATGACAACTGCCGCAGATGTTTCTCTTTTTTATAAAAAATTGTTTTATGAACACTCCAATAATAACCAGAGTAGTTTTCATAAAAACCTAGGATTAGATTTTGATTATACTGTTTTAGCTAGAAAAATTCTGGCTAGGCAGCAATTCAGTGACCAATTACCTGAATTCCTTCCTGATGAATACATTGTTGCACATAAACATGGTTGGGGTGTAAATAACTTAGGTGATGCTGGAGTCATTCTAAAAGAAGATACTTTTGAATCACAATATTCTTTAGTTATTTTAATTAAAGATGTTAATTCAACTACATATTTAAATCATGAAGCAATGGTTATTGCTTCACTCTGGATATCTGATGTGTCTTTACAGATCTTCAAAAATAATTATAAAGGTAGAATAACTGAACGCACTATCTTAAATTAACTTGAAGATATAATTTAACCTGAAATTTGCTTAAGAAGGGAACTAAGCGCCTGAGGTACGATCAAAGTTTTTGTCAAAGAAAACAAAATCGTGGAGATCCTCAGGCATGTCTAATTTAGAAGAACTTTACTGCTGCGTCGATGACTTTTGCCAAAAATCTATTCCTCTCTGCGCTTTTTTTTCGTCACGCAAGGCTGAAACCCTGGGGATCGCTTTTATTGATTCAACCAAAATTGCCGTTTGCCATAATCTCCGTATTCCCCATCATCGCGTATTTGAGGGCGTCGCACAGCGAGGGAAAACCAGTACAGGCTGGTTTTATGGCTTTAAACTTCATCGGGTTATCAATGATTGTGGTGAACTTTTGGCGGTTAAGTTGACCTCAGGAAATAAAGATGATCGTCATCCCGTCAAAGCGCGGGTACAAGGGTTAACAGGGTGTTTGTGGCGATAAAGGGTATTTGTCACAGGCCCTGATGAACGGGAAGCAGAAGGAATAACGTTAATCACTCATGTCCGTAGTAATATGAAGGTAAAAGCGTTATCTCTCTGGATAAGCTGATGTTAAGGAGGCGATTTCTGATAGAAAGTGTGCCGCAGGCATACAAACTGGCAGCATAGGGAACGCAGCCAGTATGTAGCATAAGCTCAGGAGGAGATGGTGGCAGGCCCACCGAAGTCCGCTGTCGGAAGCCGGCTTCAAACCCCCTCAAGCGGCTGCCGTAAAGAGCGGTGGTCGTGAGCGTTGAGGTCAAAGCGCGAACAACAGTTCGGCAGGTAGGGTACAAAGAGACGAGTAAAACCTAACCCATGTGGATGCGTCGTAAAGAAAAGATTTGACATCAAAACCGGGGGCGTTTTAATCAAATACTAAAAAATCTAGAACAGCTTATAGCAAGTTGTCAGTCAGCCAATGAAATAGCCTTATTTCTTAAAAAGAATAACCTTGAGACTTGGCTACAGACATTTAAGCAAGCCAGAGACGAAGCGGCTTCTGATTACACCAATCTCCAACAGAGATTGGCACAACAAAACCATCATCTGGAAGTATTAGAAAGCGAGATAGAAATTGGAGATTTACATGCAGCAGAGCAGGAGCGTAATAAGCCTAATATTCTTATCCAAATTTTTAATCGCTCCCGCTACGTTAGCTATCTAAAGCACGTCAGTGACGTTAATCTTCAACAGCGGACATTAAAGCAACAACGTATAGATTTACTCAAAGAAATTGATACTTGTACTCAACAACAACCGTTATTGTTACAAAAGCAGCGAGAAGCAGAACAGTTACTACAGGAAAAACACGACGCATATACACTTAAACAGCAGAAACTTGCGCGTTTCTGTCATGAACATCCTGAGATGAAGCTTCCGGGCACTGAAAAATACATTAATGATAGTGAGCTACAAAGAAATGCCTACTGGCAAGATCCAACGATAAACCATTTCCGCTCACAGCTTTTTATCGCTGCACTCGATTTACACCAAGCCTGGCTTTTAGAAGTACTAAAACATGAAATATTCCGCAAAAAAGTGTTTAAATTGCCAGAGATGCTTGATGGAAAGATTGATCCTAACAATAAAAAAATATGGCAGCTGCTATTTATGATAGTGCCTGTAGTATCAACAACTTTTACCTCCTTAGGCTCGATGTTTAGAAGCTTAGGAAGTGAAGAGCTTGGTTGGTTACTGATTGACGAAGTAGGACAAGCTATACCTCAGGCTGCGGTGGGAGGTTTATGGCGAAGTAAAAGGGCTATCGTGGTTGGAGATCCTTTACAAATAGAACCTGTTTTCACCACCCCGCCAAAGTTGGTTGAATATATCAGTGGTACCATACTTAAAAAAGAAGCGGAGGAATGGAACCCTAACAGATGGTCAATTCAAACTATTGCTGACAGAGCAAATCGTTACGGTTGTGAATAACCGTTGGATTCACTCTGGCGGGAGCTGTACTCTAAAGCAGTACAAACCATCATTGGCTCAAGAAGTCTTAACGCTATTAACTACATTAATAGAAAAAGAAAAAAATCTTTCTCAGATTTATATTATTTCGCCATTCAAAGCAGTTAAACAGCAGTTAGGTACAGAACTATCGTCCCATAAAGATTATTTTCATCAATATCTTGAAGGGGATAATAAAAAGAAACAATTCTCTAAATGGATTAGTCAAAATATAGGAACCGTACATACCTTTCAGGGGAAAGAGAACCATACCGTAATATTTGTCCTTGGATGTGATATTCAAAATGCGGGTGGCGCAGTGTGGGCTGCAAGTAAACCTAATTTACTGAATGTTGCTCTTACTCGTGCCCGTAAAAATATTTATATTATTGGTGACATTAACGTTTGGCAGGATAAAACCATACTTTAGTATGGTAGCGTCAGAATTGAGCACAAAAAACAGTAGCCACAGCGATAATATGAACCACTATCAAGACCAATTTAAGATGACGCCCTAAAATATAGGAATATACGGAGAAGAAATCATGGATAAATTTTCTATTGCCCGCTCCTCATACTATCACCGTGTAACGCGATTAGTAAATCCTGTTAGGTATTTCTACCTTACTAAGGAAATAGATAATTACTCGACAAAGATACAAAAACATTATCGCAGAAGTAAAATATTACTTAGCATTTTCAATATATCTCCTACGCTAAGAGCAATTGAACTCAGCAAGTTTAGTGAACTATATGAGAAGAAATAAAAAGATGAAAGCTTAATAAAATATGGACTAAAGAAAATATCGTCACGAATAATTAAAAAATCCAACTGGAACGACTTTGAAGCCTATTTACTCAAGTGCGGATTTTGCTTCCGTAACACACTTCAAATTATTAAAAATATCTTAATAACCTATCATTATAATTATGATATGAACTACACAACCATAAAAAGGTTTTTTAATAACCTAATGAAATCTCACTCAATTTCTGACCATCATAACGAAGTTTCTTGGCTTCTATGGATATGTAAAGAACTTAGATTAAATCTAAAAAAAGATGTAATACGGGATATAGAAGAAATGCCAAGTTCAATCTGTGAGCTAATCGTTCTCGACCTTTTCAATTCAGAAATTATAAAAAATAATATACATGAAGGGTGAATTCACATAATCAGTGCAACATCGTTAATCTGGAAGTAAACATGTTCGTATTCCTTTAAATAATTCATTCGGTGTTTTCCCTCCCCGTGTTTTTCGGGGGGTATTAAATGAGCTTGCCGATTTATTTAAACACCATTTAAATAGATGTCGATCGGTAAGCTGTTTTTTTCGGTGATTTGTTAACTGAGGATAAAAAACAGGTATCCATTAATGCCAGATTTTGAAAAGGTACAGAATAACTAAAAACGGCTTATTCCCTATCATGTTTAATGCATTTATCAACGACGTTATCCTTCGCTTATTTTACATTTACCTATTCTGCCATAACCATTTAAAAGCACGAAAACAAATATATTAAATCTTTTATATAAAAAACGGATTTAACTATAAGTGCGGTTTTTTTAAATTACATTAACCATTAACATAAAACTTGAAATAAATCAGCGAGAAAAAGAATATTATCCGAAAAAACATAACGGGGTATCTTTATACCACCAAGCTATTTACGAGTTTATTTATGAAGATAAAACAAAGGATGGTAACTTATAAAAGCTGCTCAGAATTGCCAGTAAAACAGCTTCAATAAAGATAAAAACCGAATATGATTAACGTTGATTAAATGTAAAACACAATATACCATGATGATTAAATTTATCCTTATTAAGCATAAATGGAATGTGGCAAACTACCTGAACCAGTAAAAAGAACAGCGCCATGTTGTGCCAACCCACAGAGCTGAAAACATAAAGGCTGAGAATACCACCAACCAGAATTCCCAAACTAAACCCTGCAACCTGACCGACATTCACTTTGACATAACGGCTGCCTACAAAAGTGCGCACAGCCAGAGCATTAACCGCAACATCCTGGCTGGCATAAAGAAGATTGATGAATGTGAGTATGATCAGCAAACCGATGACATCAGTTTGTGGGCTGAAAAACCACAGAGAAGCGACAGCAAGCAATGAAAGTATTTTAAATAGTTGAATCCAGGCTAATCCGGCAGAAAGTTTGCCAAATCCCCACGGTTTATGGTTTTCAATGAAAGAAGCCCAGATAAATTTGAATGCCCAGGGTAACATGCATAAACCAATAAGGCCGATAAACTGCATATCAGCCCCTTGTTGCCGTAAGATCCCCGGCAAAGCAAAAATTGCCAACCCCAAAGGAGCACCTTACGCGCAATAAAGGCCAAATAAACCAACAGGGTTATGATTATATTTCATGATATTTCCTAAATTCATTGATTGCGCGAATGATGCCATGACGCATCAATATTAGTGTTGATATAGTCAAATAAAGCTGAAGATTGATCGTTGAGGTAAAAATGCCCGCCATCAAACACTTTCAGTTCAAATGTTCCTTTAGTTATGCACTGCCACTGCGCCATCTCTTCCGGAGAAACTTCCGTATCGCGTTCGCCTGCACAAGCAAATACCGGGCAATCAAGTTGTTGCTGGCAACGGCGTTGATATGTTTCGATAGCCTGAAAATCTGCACGGAAAATGGGCATTAATAGCGCTTTCAATTCAGGCATTGTCTGGTAATCAATTGCAGAGCCGCCCAGAGATGTAATTTTATTCAGCAGTTGCTGCTCATCCCGACGGTGATAATCATTACCACTATTTTTGTGCGGCGACAGGCGAGCAGAAACAAATAATGCACAGATTTTTCTACCCTGTCGTTGCATACGCAATGCCACCTCAAATGCCAGCGCAGCGCCCATGCTATGCCCGAAAAAATAAGTCGGACGTGAAGGCAAAATATTCAAGGCCTCGACCACGCTGTCTGCCAACTGATGAATACAAGTTTGCAACGGCTCGCTAATCCGCGAGCCATGTCCAGGTAATTGAACGGCATAAACCGCAGTATCTTTTGAAATTCCGTCACGCCAGGGGATAAAATATTCTGCTCTGCCTCCGGCGTAATGAAAACAGATCAGTTGGCTACCGATTCCCGGCTTTATCAGTCGCATTGCTCTATCAAGCGATACCTTATCAAACATAGGTAAACATCCCCTTGTAGTAAAAAACTTGAGGAATTATATAAACAACTTAAAAAAATTCAAATGCAAATGATAACTACTTTCATCATTGTCATTGTGGATAAAATAATACACCTTAATCTTTAATTCAACTTATTGTTTTAATTAATATTAAATATTATCCAAATTTGTTAAGGCGGTTAAATTATCCAGATCTGAAACAAAACTGAGCCCTTGCAAAAACGCAAAACATACCTCAAATACTTAAATCTCTATTGCTATTAGGCTATTTTATTTACTGTTTTTTATAATAAAAAGTAAGCCCAGGCTATACAAAAGAATTATTTATCTGCTCAATACATTTTAAACATTTTCATTAGCCTCCAATATAAATATGCCAAAATGATGAAATGAGCCAAATAAATAGATACGGTGTATTATTAATATCATCGCCCTGACGCTATTATATCCAATAAATCAAACTCAAATTTACTGATAATAAACTTGCAGCCATCACCTCGACTCATTTTTTCTCACAATAAGAAACAGTGACTACTCCCCGCGCCACTCTGAAACTGTCACAAAAGACCGATGTTTCTTGCCAATCCACCTACTGACTGAGCCGTTCAGCCAGCCCGCTTCGCCTTTGAGTCGGCGTCTGAATAGCCTGACGCAATACCGCCTCATGTGCATAAAGAGTCAGTTTTTTTCTGGCGCGGGTCATCGCCGTATAGACCAATTCACGGCTGACAACCGGTACAAATTGGGTTGGCAGTACCAAAGCCGTATGCTCAAATTCTGAGCCTTGCGATTTGTGCACTGTCATCACATATGCGGTTTCATGCTGTGGTAAACGACTTGGCTGAATTCCTTTAATCTGCCCATCAGGCAATTGAAAATATGCACGCAGCTCATTATTTTCGTCCCTGAGCATAATACCGATATCGCCATTAAACAGCCCCAGTGTGCTGTCATTACGGGCAATCATGACTGGCCGGCCAGCATAACCACGGCTGAAAATCCCGGCAGGGCGACGAATAAGCCCCTGACGATGCAATAGCTGTTCTATTCGCTCATTAAGCCCACTGACACCGAATGGCCCTTCTCTGAGTGCACACAACAGACGGTAGCGGTTAAATTCAGCCAGAATCTCTTTTGCAGGCACCTGCTTTGCCACCAGTTGCAAATAAGAATGGTAACCCGATACCGTTTCTGTCAGCAAATGCTGATAATCTTCATCGTCTGATAGTGGGTAAAAACAGATATCATCCAATGGCTGTTGCAGAATAGAGAGAGCTTGCCGGCTTTTTCCTTGATTAACTGCCGCAGCAAGTTGCCCAATTCCCGAATCTGCATCAAAACGATAGCTTTTGCGCAATAAGCACAGACGATCACGAACCTCTGGAACGTTTTCCTGATCACCTGCAACCAAATGACATCCCGTCAACCGACTTAGCTGTTCCGCTCTTACAACACTGTATCCCTGTTCAGCAAAACGACAAATATCACCCAACACAGCGCCAGCTTCCACTGACGCCAATTGATCACGGTCACCCAGCAGAACGATTTTCGCCGTGGGTGGCAATGCATCAATCAACCTGGCTATCATGGGTAAATCCACCATTGAAGCTTCATCCACCACCAGCACATCCAGATTCAATGGGTTATCTCGGTCATAGCGCAATCGCTGGCTATCAGGTTGAGCGCCTAACAGTCGATGAATCGTCTGCGCCTGATCTGGCATAGATTCAAACTGTTTTTCTGTCAGAGGCAATTTTCTAACAGCACTGTTAAGAGATTCAGTCAATCTGGCAGCCGCTTTTCCCGTCGGTGCCGCCAATTGAATAATCTGTTTTTTATCCGGGTTAAGCTTGATTAAGGCCGCCAATAACTTAGCAACGGTTGTCGTTTTGCCGGTTCCTGGTCCACCAGAGATAACTGAAACTCTGCTAGTCACTGCTACAGCAGCAGCCACTCTTTGCCAGTCCACTGTTTCATCAGACAGTATGAATAATTCATCCAGAATCGTTCTCAGCTGCTCTTCCTGAATACTCTCGGCTGATTGATTAGCGGAGAAAAAAGCGGCCACCTGGCACTCACTTTGCCACATTCTCTGCAAATAGAGTCGATTATGCGAAAGCACAACAGGTGTTGGTTGAAAGCCATCACTCACAGCACCACAGTTTTCCAGTGCCACCAGTAAACTCTGTTCATCAGGTCTGCCTGCAATCTGCCATAACTGCTCCGCAAATTCACGATGTCGCCCATCAAAAAAATGTTCAGGTGTTATCCGGTTAACAGGCAGGCAAACGTGGCCGGTACCGGTTTCAGCACTCAACAACGCCATGACCAACAACAGAACAGGATCTTCATCCTCAATCAATGTACGAGCAAACTGTAAATCCAATGAACGCAGGAGCCGGAGATCTACTGCCTGTCGTAATAACGAAATCATCAATTTTTCTCTTTATCAGGCTGTTCATTACCATGGAAAAGCAGATCCAAAGCATCCACAAATTCAGCCGCAGGGCGACAACTGAAAATACCATTCCCCGGTTGTTGTTTATCTATTCCCCTCAAAAACAGATAAATCACGCCGCCAAAATGTTGTTGGTAATCATAATTAACCAATCTGTGACGCAAATAACGATGCAATGCCAGTGTATAAAGTTGATATTGCAGATCATAGCGATGCTCAATCATGGCTTTCTCCATTGCTTCGTGGGTATAAGCCTGACTCCCCTCGCCCAGCCAGTTTGATTTGTAATCCAGTACATAAAACCGGCCTTGCCAACAGAAAACCAAATCAATAAACCCTTTCAGCATCCCTTTCACCTGCTGAAATTCCAATTGAGGGCAGCGGGCAGAAACAGGATCGTAACGACGCATCACCGCATCCAGCTCCTGAGCTCGCAAAAGTTGTTCAACCGGCAGATAAAACTGCATTTCATCCTGTTGGTGATGAAGCGAAATTTCTGCAAGCTGTATACCTTCATCATTCAATGGAGTTGTAAAAATATCTGCCATCCATTGTTGTAATACCCCACTCCAGTGTTCATCAAACCCGGCCGGTTTCAGTTGTTCTGCCAACCATTTCTCATCAGGCAATTGGCTAAAATCAAGCTCTTCCAGAATAGAGTGCAAAAAAGTCCCCGCAGAGGCTCCCCGTGGAAACGTATGTGGTGTCATTCCAGGTTGTTCTGCTATTTGTTTCTCACCACTGGCATCAACATCCAACTTTGGCGCGATAGACTGAACAATGACGTCAATAGACTCTTCCCCAACAACACGAGGGAAAGTATTACTATGATGAACAGCAGAGTTTTGTAAACCAGAATAACTGGTGATCCGCCAATCATCCTGAACCTTACGATTAAACTGCCTTGCCGTCAGCAATAAATCATTTTGGCTTCGTGATTTCCATGGACTATCATCAGTATCACTGATTGCGGAGATAATAATCCCATCCCCGCTCAATTCATTAAGACATTTCGCCAGAAAATCAGCATCACCTTTAACTCCCTTTTGGAGCAGGTAACCCAGAGCACACTGATGCAGATCAGTATCCCCGGCCTTTTTCTTATTGCCTTTTATCAGTGGAGCCACACCGACACTGCAATGGTAAACAGAGCGTGTCAATGCGACATAAAGCAAACGCAAATCTTCTGCCAGCCTTTCTTCTTCCGCCAGTTTGATCGTTTCCTCATCAGGGAAAATATCAAGGCAAGCATCAAAACTTGTACGATCATGATATATCGCCTGTTTCTGTGCCCTGAAATTACAGACAAATGGCAACCATACCAGCGGATATTCCAACCCTTTAGATTTATGAATAGTACAGATTTGTACCAAATGGCGATCGCTCTCCAGCCGCATTTGCTGGTTTTCCGACTGTGGATCAGGATGAGATATTTGTTGAGCCAGCCAACGGGTAATCGCATGTTCACTGTCGAGTTGTAGAGATATCTCCTGTAATAACTCACCAATATGCATCACATCCATCAAACGCCGTTCACCCTCATAACTGACAAGCAAATTTTCAGCAATATGATGGTTTGCTATCACCACCCGTAACATCGGTAACACACCACGGCGTTGCCACAGACGGAAATAACCATCAAATTCATCAACTAACTGATCCCACGACTTTTCATCATGATTCAGCTTGTCTATCTGACGAGCAGTCAAACCAAACAAACCACTGGCAAGCGCACTTCTCAGAACACGTTCTTTCTCTGGCGACAATACAGCTTGCAGTAACCAAAGAACATCCTTTGCTTCTGCGGTATCAAATACACTTTCCCGGTTAGAAAGAAATACAGAAGGAATGGATAGCAAGTTAAGCGCACTACGGATCAGTATGGCTTCCTTTCTGCTACGCACCAAAACAGTAATGTCGGCAGCAGCCACAGGCCGGGAATCATCTCCCTTATGCAACAGAGCACGTCCTTTACTGCCAGCCTGCAACCAATCACGAATTTGCGCAGCGCAAAGCCGTGACATCGTTTGTTCATAATCTCCGGTAGAAATACCTTCTCCTGGCTGTAACCAGAAATTCAACGCTGCCTGTTCTTGACCGTCATAACTAAAAGAAAGTCCCCGATTTTTCTCTGCCGCAGAAACCTCAATAAAAGGAATTTGTTCAAACAAAAATGGATTTTCTGAACGTATAAATAGCTTGTTGACTGCCTGTACCATTGAGTAGGCCGAGCGCCAGTTTGTCTCCAGAGTATAGTGAGCACTTACCTGAGAGCGGGCACGAATATAAGTGAAAATATCTGCACCACGAAATGCGTAAATAGCCTGCTTAGGGTCACCGATAAATAGCAACCCATTTTCAGGCTGATCGCCATAGATGGTATGGAAAATCCGGTATTGCTGTGGATCGGTATCCTGAAACTCATCAATCAACGCAACCGGATAACGCTGGCGGATAGTTTGAGCAAGCAAATCACAGCCCGGGCCTTTCAAAGCATCATCAAGACGGCTTAGTAAATCATCAAATCCCATCTGACCACGTATCAATTTTTCCCGGCGGATTGATTGGCGAATTTCAATAATCGCTCTGGAGATAATCAAATCACGTAAAGTCAGTGGTTGCTGATATAAATCATCGATAGCCACAAAAAGTGAGTGCTCAGGTACATCACCTTTTTTTGTCTTTTCTGTTAATACCGACTGCCGGAATTTCTCCAGCTCTTTTGGTAACTGATAATCATCTGTAGGTTCCTGAACCCAATCAGTGACTCTATTCAGCCAATTTGGTAAGTGCTTACTACTATAACTTCTCTTGTCTACACCAGAACCTGCAATTAAATCATGTAATTTTCCAGCCACTTCATTCCATTGGCCTTTAACGCCGCTGATCAACTGGATAATTTTCTCATGGCGGCTTAACAGCGTTTCATCACTGTCTGGCGCATCAACAATATATGGCATATCCCCTTGTAAATAAGGGTGTAGTTCAGCTAACAGTGCTTCCGGCCCACTCCATTCCTGACTGATGACCATTGCCATTGACAACGGCAATGGATAGCAGTAACGCCGCCAGAAATCAGCACACCCTTGCTTTTCTAATGGATGTTGATCCTGAATTAATGTCTGTTCAAACAAAATCCCAGATTCAAAAGCATTATGCGCCAACATTCTCTGACAGAAACCATGAATGGTATAAATCGCGGCCTCATCCATTTGTCGCTCGGCGGCCAACAACCAGATAGCTGCTTGCTCTTTATCCGGAATTTCATCCAATAGCTGTTGATAGTCGGATTCTGCGCCTTCTACTTCGCTTCGAATACAAGCCAGGCGAAGTTTATGGATATTTTCACGGATACGACCACGCAGCTCATCTGTTGCGGCTTCCGTAAACGTCACCACCAGAATTTCTTCCACGCTTAAAGGCCGTGGAAAAGCGGCATTTTTCCCCAATCCAAGTAGCAAACGGAGATATAAAATGCCAATGGTGTAGGTTTTACCCGTCCCAGCAGAAGCTTCAATCAGCCGCTGACCATTCAGCGGCAGAGTTAATGCATTAAGCCTATGGACAGATATCTCTGTACTCACTGAGCCCTTACCTCAACAGGTAACTTTTTCTGAAGTTCAGTGACATTATGATAAGTTTTCCAACCTTTCAATTTTGCATACCCATCCGGGTTTGCTGATTTGCCAATCACTTGGGAAATCAATGACAGTCCGTGATGTTTGGTTACCGCATCCTGGTAGAAATTAATCAGTTGCTTCTGTGTGGTTTTCTTTAGTACCTGAAGCATTTTATCTCGGCTATCAAAACTAAAGTTATTGCGGCTAAAATCACCGGAGAAACGGGCAACTTCACCATAGAAAGTTTGTGGCGGCTGCTGCCTTTCGTTAATCAGCGCATTTTTGTACTGCTCAAAATCAGTTTGAGACATCACTTTCAGCTTACTCGCTGCTTTCTGATAGAAATCCAGATAACGCTGATTCAAGTATTTTGGTTGTTTACTGTTACTTTGTAGCAGAAAACCCAATCCCCACTGTTCCCCGACACTGGTATTGAAAGCAAACACGGCATACCCCAATTGTTCCGTTGTTCTTAGCTGCTCATAGAACCAAGTTTGAAGCATATTGCTCAACAAACTTGAATAAATATAACCCTCTATACGGTCATACCCCGTCGGGATATAAACTTCGGCTAAAGCACCGTCGGTGCTGCTGCCAACACGCTGGAAATTAACCGGGTAATTTTTATCAATCACCACCTTGTTCCCACTCCACCAGTGGCTTCCTTGATTTGCCAGTTGATGATGGGCAGATTCAGCAATGACTTTGCTCTGCTGTTCGGTCAGGTTTCCCATGATCATCATCTGCAAAGCCGCGTTTTTGATCATCTGATGACGATAGTCAACAATATCCTGAATGGTGATGGTTTCCAGCTCTTTCAAGCGAACAGATTGTTCCGTGTAAGGCACCGCAGAAAGGCGCTTCAATGGTTGCATCGCCATTTCATAAGCTTTACCGTTATTAGAAACTTCTATCTGTTCGCGATACCAGGATTTAGCTTGTTCGAGTTGACTGTCAGTTGGCGTAAACGCCATGTAATTACTGATTAAAGAGGTTAAGAGTTGCGGCAGATTCTGAGTGTAGCCACTGACGCCTAATTGCAATCCCTGCGATGAGCCACTAGAGATACTCATTCCTGCAACAGAAGCCTGATAACCAAGCTGGTCAAGGGAAAGCCCTGCCAAATAATCAAGCAAAGAGGAAGTTACCTGCTTGCGGGCGCTATTCAGACTTTCCGCATGGCGCAAATCAAGAACAATGCTGGCTTTAGGCTCATCAGCAAAATATTGGCTTGGCATATAGAACAAACGGAGATTCTGCTGTTCAAGAATCATCTCAGGATGCTTCTGACTTTTACCTGCTTTTATCAGTTTCAAGTCGTCAGGAATATAAGGATTTGGCGCCGGCAGAGAAAAGTTCATCTGTTCCTCTAGCTGCTGCCATTTTGACTGCTGCTGTGATGTGATTCGATCAACCTGATAAGGTGCCTGAACAAAATAAGCCTGTTTATTGTGCGGCTCTTTTGGGCTGATATACCAGATACGCGCATTTTCAGGGGTTAACTCAGCAAGCCGACTGGCAATTGCTTTCGGATTATAATTATCAGCCACATAGCCGGAATTCAGTACATTGGCAACGGGAACCCGCAGCATAGCATCCGATAACCATTCGATATAATTCATATCACGAACGATAGAGCCATATTGGAAAGAGAGCTTTAAAACCTTAGCGATTTCATCAAAATAACTTTTCTGAATGCCTTTTTGTTTTAATAAATTGATATAAGCAAAAATAGCCGCAACAACCTGATCTCGCTGCTCGAGTCCTTTGTCTGTCAACGTAACATAAATAAAAAAAGCACCTTTGTTGCGGTCAATCATCGGTGCGGCACCTGCGCTGATACTTTCTGCCAGCCCCTGAGTTTGCAGCCAGTCTGATAATGTATTCAGGCTACGATTGCCTATGACATAACCGAGATATTCATCCGTTTTACTGCGAAAATCAGCACTGTTATTGTCAATACTGAACTCCAGTTGCAACGCTTTTTGCGGTTGAGCAGGAATATAATGGATGATAATTCCTTTCTCTTTTTCTGTTACTGCCGGGACGGTAATCGCGGGTACGCTCGCTTTTCTATCCGATATCCGGCCAAAAGTATCAACTGCAATTTGAGCCAGTTTATCAATAGGCTGATTGCCGTAAATGACACCTTTCATCAGATTGGCTGAATAATAGCGCTGATAGAAATCTACCAGTTCTGTCTGTAATTTACTGCCCGGTTTATCTTTCAGCGTTTCCAGATTACCGCCAGAAAAACGGGCATTTGGGTGCGCAGGATTCAGGGTTTCTGAGCGTATTTGGGCAACCCGCATCCCATCACGAGCACGCGCCATTGTCAGTTCCGCATTAACGGCGTTTCGCTCCCGATCTGCGTTTACCGGGTTAAGCAAAGGTTCAGCCAGTGCATCAGCCAGACGATCTGTGGCATCAGCTAACGCTTCATTTTCTACTTCAAGGTAGAAAGCTGTACGGTAAGAGGCGGTGCTGGCATTATAGCTACCACCGTGTTTTTGCAAAAACTCAGATAAACCACCCGACTGTGGATAGCGGGCAGACCCCATCAGAACCATATGTTCCAGATAATGCGCAAGCCCAAGCTGGCTGTCAGGGTTTTCCATACTCCCAACCGGAATCGATACCGCTGCCAGAGATTTTGTCGCCTTCTCATCAGACACCAACAAAACCGTCATATTATTTGCCAATTTGATTCCCTGATACTGACGGTGATCATTTTCGCTTTTATGAATTGTTTCTTGCAGTGGCTGCCACTGTTGTGTTTGCGCATAACCTGCCGTTCCCCAAAAAAGCAGGAACATCACAGCAATCATGCGGACAAGATGTTTATGCATTATCGGATATTCTCCCTATGTGTTCTGATATCGCGCTATCGGTAACAAATAACTGAGCGCTTCCTGTTTAAGTTTTGCTAAAAATGATTTATCAGCTTGCCGGAAAGCCCGCTGAACATAAGGATCGTCACCTTCCCCTCTGCGTCCTTGATCCCCAAGCCATGCTTTCAATAGCTGGCTTTCAGCTTTTGATTGAATTTCATCACTGCTGTCAATCTCACCCGTTTCTTTATTCATACATGTTGAAAGCCACACCCAACCACTTTTACAAAACAAGGGCAAAGGCACTGATCTTCCGCGCTGATAACCTTCAACCAGTTGATTTAGATAATCTTTCGCTTGTTCTGACGGCACCGGGGCAAAGCACCATTCGCTGTTATCACGTCCATAACTGCGGCTTTCCCCCTGACTACCAGCAAGACAGTAAGCCAGATGTTCAATCCACAACTGCATACCATCATTTGCTGTTAGACTAGCTGGTCGCCAACGTAGCAAACCATCCGGCTGCGCCTTATTAATTCGTCCAGTCAGAATGAATTGCCCTAAATCATGATGTAAATCGACAGAGAAAGTCTCTGTTTGTTGTTCGCGAATTTTATCCGCCAGCGGCTGCATCTCTTTTTGCTGTTTTAACCAATAAACCTCACCAAAAGCACCAAAAGGCAGCCCTCCTGCCGCACGAAGTCGGTTGAAGAGTGGCTCAGGCGATTGTTGTTCAATGAGTGTATTCAACAATAGCTGATTAAATTGATAACGTTGAAAGTTATCCAAAACAAAAGGTTCTTCCTCTGGTAATTCCGTTTCTTCAATGACAAAGTTTATTTTCAGGCAACGCTGGAAAAAAAACCGAACGGGATGACGGTAAAAGCGGATTAAATCATCAAGTGTAATTTCCCGAATGTGTTCTGCTTCAATAGGCTGACAAAATTCAGAATATGCCGCACCTTGCTCAGTTGCTGCCGGTAGCCACTCTTCTGCATAACTTTGCTGATAACTGCCCGGTATAAAGTTTTCCGGCGCAAATGGAACTCGAGTATGAAGAGACAACAGATGTTTTCTGATATTAGCGGCACTTTCATCAACGTTCAGTTTTTTATTACCCGGCAAGCAGAAACTCTGGCAAACATAATCCAGCAATTCGTTAACCAGCACTGAAGGATTGCATTCCGTATCATCTCGAATGGATTTGCCAATGTAACTGATATAAAGAAACTGTTCAGCGGATATCAGCGCTTCAAGGAATAAATAACGATCATCATCCCGCCGTTTTCTGTCTCCCCTTTGGCTTTTTTCTGCCATCAGGTCAAACCCAAGTGGTGGAATTGAACGGGGGTAAATACCGTCATTCATTCCTAATAAACAGACAACCTTAAAGGGGATAGAACGCATTGGCATCAAGGTGCAAAAGTTGACAGATCCAGCGAGAAAACGCTGACTTATTTTTTCATCATCAAACCGGAGCGCCAATTCATCCCGCAACAGAACCAGTGGCACGATTTCCTGATAGCGAGCATTCAAACCATTGCCTATCACTTTTTGCCACTGCTGCTCTATCATTGCCAGTACTAATTCAGTTTCACTGTCTGCGACGAAAAATGCCTCCAACAATTGCTGACAAACAGGTAACCAGCCCATTAACGTCTGATTCTCACCCAGAATTTTGCGCCAGTAGCTCAATTGCATTAAAAACTCAGCTAATTGGCCGGCAAGCTCCGCCGCCAAACCGCTGGATTCATCATAAGGCAATACCTCTTTCCAAGGGCCTGACCGACTATCCATGGCATAACCCAACAACATTCTGGTCAGTCCAAAACGCCATGTATGCTGGCCTGTCACCGGCAAGGACAACTCTTCCACATTGTCATCATCCAGCCCCCAGCGAACACCAGACTCTTCAACCCAACGCCTTAATAAACGTAAACCCTCTTCATGAATTTCAAATTTATTTGCCAGAGCAGGCACTTCCAGCAATGCTAAAACCTGCTCAGTGGTAAAACGGCTTTGAGGTAAATCAAGCAGTGTAATAAATACCTGTAAAATTGAATGCGCCTGACGGGCTTTGCGATCAGAAATTGCGAATGGAATATAACGTTCAGCAGAGACATTACCGAATACCGCCTGAACATAGGGAGTATAATTGTCGATATCCGCGACCATCACAATAATATCCCTTGGCGTTAGTGATGGATTATCTTCCAGCAACCTTAAAAGCTGATCCTGTAAAACTTCCACTTCCCGTTGAGGGCTATGGCAAACATGGAAAGACAAAGAACAATCCGAAGGATTAATCAACCGTTTTTGCAGGCTATTTTCAAATGTTTCTTTTGTTGCGCCAATCTGGGCATGATCCTCCAGATAGAGAATATCTCTTTGCAACTGATGTAACATGTTGTCTTGTTCTAATTCGACAAAAGCGTGAACATCCGAACTTTGCTCAAGCTGCGACAGTAAATAAAGATTATCACGCCCCAATCGCCCCCATGACGCCAACAAGGGATGACTGATATCCTGTTCACCTTCATCGTTAAATAGTGATTGAGCATTGCCAGGATCTTTAAAATATTCCAGTTCCTGCTTATTTTTATAGTGACGCGGTTTACGGCTGTTCAGTTTTGCCAGAAAAGCATAATTCTGAATATCTCCCCAATAATATTGACATGGATTGGTAAACATCAGGTGAATATCAATATGCTGTCCCAGTGCCTGTAAGGCTTGTAAATAAACAGGCGGCAACGCAGAAATACCACAGATAAATACCCGTTTCGGTAAACAAGCTGAAAGTTCAGCACTGTTTTCCAATAGTGAAATAAAACGGCGATACAAGTTAGCCCGATGCCATTGAGGTTGTTGTAGCTGGTGGGTATATTCCGTTAATTCCAGCCACAATCTCTTCTGCCACAATTGATTGTCGCTCAAACCATCAATAAGCTGCCCTTGCTGCCAGCTTTCCAGCCATTGCGGGCGATAAACAAGATATTGGTCAAACAGGTCAGCAACCCGTCCGGCCAATTGATGAATTTTCCGTTTATCAAAATCCTGATCAAGATAGTGCCTGAGTGCAACAAATTCTGCTTCTGGCAATAATTGAGGCAATAACGTCATCAGTTTCCATGTCATGGCATCTTTACTGAAAGCGCTTTCTTTAGGGATATCAGGCAATACTTTGGTAAACATATCCCAGATAAAAGTAGCCGGAAGCGGAAACGAAATATTGGCTGATATGCCTATTCTTTCAGCCAGTTGGATTTGCAGCCACTGTGACATTCCTGGGCTTTGTACCAGAATGACTTCCTGCTCAAACGGATCAGTCAGAGGATTATTTCCGATAAGTATTGTTATCAGCTCTTTAAGAAGATCCAACTGATTAGAATGATAAACCTTGAACATCAGGACTCCCGTTTGAACAAATCCACCGGCTTGCTTTACTTTGCTGATTATAAGGCGTTGTCACTATAACTGTAAGCTGATAGCAATCAGATAACTGATATGTCGTCTGAAATTCAGCATGCCATCCCGGTGGCGGTGTTAATTCTGCTAAAGCACTTTGACCTGCAATTAATTCATATTGTTCCAGGTATCCATGAGATAATTTGTCCGCCTTTGATTGTTGCCAATGTTGCTGAAATCCAAATAATAGCGCCTGATGATAACGCATTAATCCCAGCAAAGAGACAGAAAAGACCATAACGGCAACCATAACTTCGGGTAAACTCATCCCTGATTGATGATCACAGAAAGGATCTGATTTCATGAGCAAAACCCCTCATCTACTTCAGGACAGAAATCCAACCAACCGCTTTCTACCGGAATAAGAGAATCACTGCCACCAGAAGAGACTAATTTCATCCATTGATATAATCCGACAGATTGCCCAGATGCCACTTCTGCCACACCTTTCAGCAGAAAAAAATTACTTGAGTACCTTTTTAAACAACTTGTCAGATGGAACTCCTGCTGTTGCAGGCAATACCATTCTTCTGTTTTATCACTATAAAGTAGCCATGACTGAGCCATTCCCCATGCCAATGCAGATTCTGCTTGCTGAAAAGCTTTTAAATATCTGCGTTCATCGATCATCATGATTAATGCATTATCAAGATGATGATGTAAAGCTTTCAGCATCATAAGGCTGACAGCCAGCAACATCAGCACTGAAATCAACAATACATTTCCTTGTTGAAATTGCAGGCAGACATTTGGAGAATGCTCAGTCACGGTACTTATCCCCTGATATTGCGCAAACGTATTACTGCCTGATATTGGTAGTTTATTGATGGATGTTTAAACCAATGTGCAATAAGCGTCAATTTGATAAAAACTAATCCATCTTTTGTTGGTAATTTTTCTGCTTTAAATGAATCTACCATTATCTCATTTGGGTCAAATAGCCTTTCCCAGCCATTGCCCTGACAGTTACCCGCACCTCTTTTCCATTCCATTGACTTATTACTAAGACGATAGCCAAAGAATTCTGACTCACTGTGTTCTGGTGGTTCCCATTGGTTATTTACATTAAGATCGTATGCAATAATTAGGCATGAATCCTCACTTTCATCATTTTTACTATTGATTAATATTGGCTTTCCATCGCAATAATACTGGCAATATCCTGCTCGACGAATATCTTTTTCTATAATATGTAATGTTTGTTTAACGAAATAGCCTAAACGATATCGCTGATATAACTCCATTATTTGTCTGGTTAAAACCGGGTAACTTTTAGCAATCGCCAGTAAGATAATCGTGCCAATAGCCATTGCCACAATCACTTCTAACAATGTCATTCCAGATTGGTTTTTATGTTCCATTATTACAATAGAGTATCACTTATTTTATAAGAAAAAGCATCATTAACCACAAGCTGGGATACTATTAAACTTATTATTGCTACATGATCTTACTCTTCCTCGTGAAGAAAAAATAACTGATATTTCACCTGCGGAATTAGCCAAGATAAAACTCGCGGGCATCATCGTGTTTCTTATTCCATGAAACTCTATCTGCTCCTTAGTTGCTGAACTTATAACAACATCCTGATAGGATGATTTTATACCCTCAACAGTCTCTAAATCACAATCAGCAAGTGCAGATCTAGAAAGCGCTATACACCACTCTTTTCCCGTTTTCAGCCACAATACGACTTCTTTGTTTAGATAATTTGCCATAGATTGCTGTCTGGCGATAAATGTTAATACCTTCTGTACTGATTCCTGTAATCTGGTCCTTTCCTGATGATCGCCCCATGCTTGTATCCCCCATAAAGAAAATATTGAAATTAAAACAATAACAATCATCAATTCCAATAAGGAAAAACCTAATTGATTATCAATATTATAACTACCAGTTATATTAATGTTATCTTCCATTAACAATTCCTTCCATCCTTTCGTAAGACATTCTATTTATTTTAAAAACAGAATAAACACATAATTGAACTTTATGCGAGAGTGCGTCAATAAAAAAATAACAACACATTATTGTTACATTTAAATTGCGTAGAGCCTCGCAAAAATCAATAAGAATAGACGTTTTTGTTTCTTATTATTATAATACACAGTAAGTTCACATGGTTATGAGAGAGAGTATTTGCAAAAATGCAATCTAAGGAAAAATAAGGTATTTTAAAGTAAGAAACTTATTTTCTTAAAGAATTATATAAAGATAAATAATATCAGCCAGAAAAATAATTCATCAAGAATATAGATATCAGCAATGACTCTTTCTATAGGCTCTAAGCACAATAAATCCATCAGGATATGTTTGACCAATGTGCCATTCTGGTTGGTGCCTTGAACTGTTTCGGTATCTATTCCTGTAGAGTCTATTTTATTAATATCAACACCATTGAATGTTCACATTTTGCAAAATAAAACTTTACATATTGTAAAATTTTATTTTTAGAGTATACTATCCGAACAGCTAAGGAAGGGGAACAATGCGGGTCATATCCAGAACACCATTTATTGAGGCGCAAAAGCGTTTTCCCAATGAGCGTGACGCTATACAGGGTGTATATCTCCTACTTAAGTCACTCCATGTTAAAACCCCGCTTGAATTAAAGCAGTATTTTCCCAGTCTTGATCGTTTTAAGTATCGCGATCGATGGTGGTGTATCGATATTGGTGGTAACAATGTCCGGTTATTGGCCTTTATCGAGTTTTCAATGGGGCACTGTTACATTAAACACATCGTATCCCACACAGAATACGACAAGTTAACCGACTACTACCGGAGAAACAGAGCATGATCAATTTTGTAGTCGTTCAGGAACGGGCTAACGCTCTGTTTTCAGAGATCCCTTGGCTGACCTACATCAATACCTCAGAACAGCACAAAGAAGCACTGGCTTTGATTGATGAGCTTTTCAAAAACTATGAAAATAACAAAGGGTTAATTGAAATTCTAGCTACTGCAATTGAACGCTATGAAGATACTGCGCCTGAATTTGCAGAATTTAATCAGGCTATTGAAAATATTCCTACCGGGGTTGCAGCCCTGCGGGTTCTGATGGATCAACACGGCCTTAAACAAGCCGACCTTAAAAACGAAATCGGGGGAGCTTCCCTCGTATCACAAATTCTGAGTGGAACGAGGTCGCTAACAGTAACCCATATAAAAGCCTTGAGTACACGTTTTAAGGTTTCTAGCGCAGTTTTTATCGATTAGCTTTATCTGTTCCCTCAGGGAGACAATTTATCATAAATTGTCTCCCTCCAGATTGTTGCTAATAACCAAGCAACTAAATAGCAACCGGTGCCTTTATTCCTGGATACGGGTCATAATCGACAATGTCAAAATCATCAAACTTATAATCAAAAAGTGATTTCGGCTTACGCTTTATGACCAGTTTTGGCAATGAACGCGGCTCACGACTGAGCTGTAATTGTGTCTGTTCCATATGGTTGTTATAAAGATGAGTGTCACCACCAGTCCAGACAAAATCCCCCACTGCCAGATCACATTGCTGTGCCATCATATGAACCAACAATGCATAGCTGGCGATATTGAACGGCAAGCCAAGGAATACGTCACAAGAGCGCTGGTAAAGCTGGCAGGACAGTTTGCCATCCGCAACATAGAACTGGAAGAAAGCATGGCACGGTGCTAATGCCATTTTATCCAGTTCACCGACGTTCCAGGCCGAAACAATGATCCTGCGTGAATCCGGATCGCTTTTAAGCTGATCCAGCACCGTTTTCAGTTGGTCGATCTGGCGGCCATCTGCCGTTCCCCATGCACGCCATTGTTTACCATACACAGGCCCCAAATCGCCGTTCTCATCCGCCCATTCATCCCAAATAGTGACACTATTTTCATGCAGGTATTTGATATTCGTATCACCATCCAGGAACCAAAGAAGCTCATGAATAATTGAGCGGATATGACAACGTTTAGTTGTCACCAGTGGGAAACCATCCTGCAAATTGAAACGCATCTGATGCCCGAAAATGGAGACAGTCCCCGTCCCGGTGCGGTCTGCTTTCGGAGTGCCTTCTTCAAGCACTTTTTTCATTAAGTCCAGATACTGTTTCATTTTACCTCTTGTACCTTATTACCTTGGTGTTTGTATGCCCATATCATCATTAAAATTCCCGCAAGGATCATTGGAACAGAAAGAATTTGTCCCATGCTGATCCCATCGAATAAACCCAGTTGTGCATCCGGTTGACGGAAGAATTCCACTATTATCCTGAAAACACCGTAGCCAATTAAGAATAGGCCGGAAACACTACCCATTGGACGAGGTTTACGGATATATAAATTTAAAATAATAAACAGGACGATCCCCTCTAACGCCATTTCGTAGAGTTGTGAAGGGTGACGGGGAAGAACGCCATATTGTTCAAGTATGGATAACAGTGAAGGGTCAGTTGCTGCCAGTGCCATATCTTCACCACGGGAGCTTGGAAACAGCATAGCCCACGGTGTATCCAATGTGACACGCCCCCATAACTCACCATTAATAAAATTGCCAATTCGCCCCATACCTAGGCCAAAAGGGACTAACGGTGCAATAAAATCAGCAACTTGTAAGAAGTGGCGTTTAGTTCTGCGGCCAAATAACCACATTGCGCAGATAACCCCCATCAAGCCACCGTGGAAAGACATTCCTCCATCCCAAACTTTAAACAAATAAAGCGGGTTATCGAGAAAGGCAGGGAGATTATAAAACAGTACGTAGCCAAGACGGCCACCAACAAAGACGCCAACAAAACCTGCATAGAGCAAGTTCTCTACTTCGTTTTTTGCCCAACCACTATTGGGTTTCGCGGCCCTGCGTGTCGCCAGCCACATGGCGAATACAAACCCTACCAAGTACATAAAACCATACCAATGAAGGGATACGGGACCTACTGAAAAAATAACCGGGTCAATATTAGGAAATGCCAGGTAGTTGTTACTCATCGTTCCCCACTTAATATTTAAAATGAATACCCTAAAGCAAATGATTGCGAATCATAGTATAAGCCGTTAAACGGATTAAATTCCGCCTCTGACCAAACCACCAATCCCATGCTGCTCCATAAACGCTGCTGACAGCTCCTTTACTCTTACACTGGTTTCAGCCTGTAGTATTTCAGTCATCAATTTCTCAACCTGAACCCTCTCCAAATGACGTAATAAATATTTAATCCTTGGCACACTACAACCACTCATACTCAGGCTACGATAGCCAAGGCCAATTAATAGCAGAGCACCCATAGGAGAACCTGCCATTTCACCACAAATATTGATAGCAAGACCTGCTTGCCGGCTATTTTCAAATACCAGTTTTAATGCCCGAATTACAGCCGGGTGCAAACAGTCATAAAGGGAAGCGACATGGGTGTTATTTCGATCTACGGCCAACAGATACTGGGTCAAGTCATTGGTGCCAATAGAAACAAAATCGACTCTGCTTTTTAGTTGCGGCAAGAGAAAAATAGCCGAAGGAACTTCTATCATCACGCCAAGTTGCGGCGTAGGTATCTGACGTGCCAGAATTTGCTCAACTTCCTCTTTCGCTCTGTCAATTAACCGCTTGGATTCATCAATTTCTTCCATACTCGTGATCATGGGCAGAAGTATTTTCAAATTACCGCGATTAACGTTAGCTCGGAGCATAGCCCTAAGCTGAATAAGAAAAATTTCCGGTTGATCCAGTGTCACCCGTATACCGCGCCACCCCAAACAAGGGTTTTCTTCGCTGATGGGCATATATGGCAGTTGTTTATCCGCACCGATATCAAGTGTACGCAATACCACCGGTTTATCGGGAAATAATTGCAGCATCTCCTGATAACGGGCTTTTTGTTCCTCTTCGGAGGGGAAACCACTGTGCAACATAAAGGGTATTTCGGTTCGATAGAGACCAACACCATCAATATTATTGCCTATCTGTAACTCATATTTCAGACTCAACCCCGCATTAAGCTGAACAAGAATACGCTCACCACTTTTGAGACGCGCTTCCCGATCAACATCCCCTTCAGCCAGTTTGCTAAGTGCTTTTTCTTCTTCGATGATCTGTTTATATTCCTGAGAAATCAGCGGTTCAGGTTCAATAAAAACTTCGCCACGGAAACCATCAAGGATCAGCATACGATTGTGCAGGAGTTCCGGCTGGATATCAGCCCCCATAATGGCCGGGATCCCCATCGCACGAACCAATATGGCAGAGTGTGAATGCGTCGCGCCATCACGAACAATAACCCCGGCTAATCTTTCCTGCGGCATTTCTGCCAATAGGTTAGCACTCAGTTCATCAGCAACCAGAATAAACCATTTAGGCCACTGATGGCTGACAGTCGGTGAATCATCCAGATGGAACAGTAATCGTTGCCCAAGTGCCCGCAGATCCGATGCCCTTTCCCGCATATAGGCGTCTTGTAAGCGGGTGAATTGCTCTGCGTATTTCTCAATAACTTGTTTAACCGCCCATTGCGCGACAGACCCTTGTTCAATACAAGAAAACAGATCTTGTTTCAATTGAGGATCATTCAAAAGGTAGGAATAGAGATCAAAAATCGCAGCGCTCTCTTTTTGAGAACCGGTAGTAAAACGCCTACTGAGCCGCCGGCATTCCGCCATCGTATCTTCAAGTGCCTGAATCAGACGAGAACGTTCCGCTGCATGATCAAGGGTTGATGCTTCAAAAATTTGTTCAAGTGAGGGCTGGGAACAATCCTGCCACCCTTGGGCCATGACGATGCCATTAGAAATTGCCAACGCTTTAATTCGAGTCTGCCGGTAGTGACCAAACACGCCCTTGGTCTGAGCCTGAGCAAGGATCACGGCCAGCTGCGTCGCAAGCGTCACCATAAAGGATTCTTCGGTTTCATTAAACAAGCGTTGTTCCTGCTGCTGAACGACCAGAACCCCTTGCAACTGACGACGATAAATAACCGGAACCCCTAAAAAAGCACGGAAGTTATCTTCCTTAACCTGAGGCAGGTATTTGAAACTGGGATGGCTGCGTACATCCGCCAAATTAATCAGTTCAGATAATTGACCAACTTGCCCAACCACTCCCTCACCAAATGCCAGGCTGACAATTCTTCCCCGGGGTTTCCTCAATCCTCGGGTTGCCATCAGGTAATAACATTGCCGTTGATGATCAGCAAGATAGATAGAGCACACATCTGTGCTCATCGCCAGGCAAGTCTCATTCACCAATAGCTCAAGCGCTTCGGCCAGATTGGTTGCCATAGCAACTTTTTCAACAATTTCCCGTAAGCGCATAAGCATGGTGTTAACCTAACTTCTTTTGCGACGATAAGAATATGAAGAACGCGACAACAATATGCTTTCTTGCATTGGCATCACAACCGAAGCAAATTCTTTCATCACACGCCGGTAAACATCACGTTTAAAAGAGACAACCTGCCGGACAGGATACCAATAGCTGACCCAGCGCCAGCCATCAAACTCCGGGGTATTACTGTGCTGCACATTAATATCTTCTTCATTACAAAGTAGTTGTAATAAAAACCACCGCTGTTTTTGACCAATACAGACAGGTCTTGTATCCCAACGCACCAAACGCTTGGGTAATTTGTAACGTAACCAATTACGGGTAGAGGCCAGAACGCGTACATCCTTCCGGCCCAAACCCACTTCTTCATACAGTTCCCGATACATAGCCTGCTCTGGTGATTCCCCCGGATTAATCCCCCCCTGAGGGAATTGCCAGGAATGTTGCCCATAACGCCGGGCCCACAAAACCTGGCCTTGTCGATTACAAATTACAATTCCTACATTCGGGCGGTAGCCATCATCATCGATCACCAGACTACCTCAATAAACTAAATTTGAAAGATGACTAATTGTTTCACACTACCCTCAAGTGGTAAACCTCTATCATTGGACTTTGCAGTCGCTAGCTAAATCTCTACAATAGCGCCATCTCAACGGGGTGCTGGCTGTTTAAAACAGTCTTGCTGAGAGTAAACCCGCCGAACCTGATCTGGCTAATACTGGCGTAGGGATTTGAGCTGCTAATTGTTTCACTGAAATTATCTTTTCGTTTAGCGCGCCCTCAGATCCTTTGCCAATCCTCTTAAATTAAGGAGAGCAAAGTGTTTAAGACGTTATTTTCGAAATTAATCGTACTGACGGTACTGTCAGCCTCTGCTTTGTTATTGAGTCAGGTTGCACAGGCAAAGCCGGTATTAACTGTCTACACCTATGATTCTTTTGCCACCGAATGGGGACCAGGGCCTGCGATTAAAAAAGCGTTTGAAGCTGAATGTGACTGTGAACTGAAATTTGTTGCTCTGGAAGATGGTGTGTCCCTGCTCAATCGCCTCAGAATGGAGGGAAAGCGAACGGCTGCCGATATTATCCTTGGTCTGGATAACAACTTGATTCAAGCGGCCCAACAAACCGGTCTGTTCACTGAAAGCCAAGTAGATACCCGCAAACTGAAACTGCCTGTGCCATGGAATAACAACGTATTTATTCCTTATGACTATGGTTACTTTGCTTTCATTTACAACAAAAATACGTTGCCAAATCCGCCAAAGAGCATGGATGAACTGATCAACAGTCACAATAACTGGAAAGTGATCTATCAAGATCCCCGTACCAGCACACCAGGGCAAGGTTTGCTGTTGTGGATGCAGAAAATTTATGGTGATGATGCCCCACAAGCCTGGCAAAAACTGGCAAAGAAAACACTGACAGTCACCAAAGGCTGGAGTGAAGCTTATGGTCTGTTCCTGAAAGGCGAAGGCGATTTGGTCCTGAGCTATACCTCTTCACCGGGCTATCACATTTTGTCTGAGAAGAAAGACTATTATGCTGCGGCAACGTTTAGTGAAGGTCATTACTTGCAAGTCGAAGTTGCCGCCCAACTGGCCTCCAGCAAGCAACCGGAACTTGCCCAGAAATTTATGCGGTTTATATTAACTCCAGCTTTCCAACAGGAAATTCCAACCACTAACTGGATGTATCCGGTCATTGATATTCAACTACCAGAAGTTTATTCACAGCTTTCAATACCAGAAAGATCATTACAGTACCGTGCGGAAGACGTCGCAAAACACCGTAACCAATGGATTCGTGCATGGCAAAGCGCTGTCAGCCGCTAATAGCCGGATGGCTGTTGCCGGGGGCGATTGCCTCCGGTTTTTTGCTATTGGTCGCTTTACTGGCATTCGGTACACTTTGGTGTAACGCGCCTGAAGGCGACTGGTACTTGCTGACAGAAGATCGCTATTTGTGGCATGTGGTGTGTTTTACATTCTGGCAAGCTTTTTTATCGGCTCTGTTTTCTGTTATGCCCGCTATTTTTCTTTCCCGGGCACTCTATCGCCGTCATTTTCCAGGCCGAACTTTGTTTTTGCGCCTGTGTGCTATGACGCTGGTTTTGCCTGTACTGGTCGCTCTGTTTGGCATTCTGACTGTCTATGGCAGAGTCGGTTGGCTGGCGCAGTTCTGTGAATGGGCTGGTATCAATTACCATTTTACACCTTACGGTTTAAAGGGAATTTTGCTGGCGCATATCTTCTTTAATATGCCACTGGCAACACGGCTGTTACTGCAATCACTGGAAAACATTGCGGTGGAACAACGGCAGTTAGCCGCACAGTTAGGCATGAGTGAATGGCAACATTTTCGTTTCGTTGAATGGCCTTACCTGCGCCGCCAAATCCTGCCAACCGGCGCGCTGATTTTTATGCTCTGCTTCGCCAGTTTTGCCACAGTGCTGGCTTTAGGTGGCGGGCCTGCGGCAACAACTGTCGAGTTGGCAATCTATCAGGCGTTAAGCTATGACTACGATCTCGGCCGTGCCGCGTTACTGGCTTTGATTCAGCTGACTTGCTGTCTTGGTTTTGTTCTTCTTAGTCAGAAACTTAACAGTGCTCTGTCCATCGGCTATAGCAATCAACAGCAGTGGCGTAATCCACAGGATACTTTGCTGAGAAAAATCTGTGACAGCATGTCAATTACCGCGGCATTGTTACTGCTGGTTCCCCCATTGTTGGCTGTTGTCGTGGATGGTCTGAACAGCGGGTTATTCAACGTATTACGCCAGCCTGTATTGTGGCAGGCATTTATCACATCCATTGTGATTGCGTTAGGCGCCGGATTACTGTGTGTTTTATTTACGATGATGTTGCTGTGGAGCAGCCGCGAGCTGTGCCTGCGTTATTCACCCCGCTGGGGACAAGCGATGGAAATAAGTGGTTTGTTGATCCTGGCTATGCCCGGCATCGTGCTGGCAACCGGTTTTTTTCTACTCCTTAACGACACCATCGGCTTACCCCGCTCACCCTATGGTCTGGTGATTTTAACCAACGCACTGATGGCGATTCCTTATGCATTGAAAGTTCTGGATAATCCCATGAAAGATCTGGCAGCCCGCTATAATCCGCTGTGTCGATCCCTGAACATTCAAGGTATTAACCGACTGCGTTGGATTGAGCTAAAAGCATTGAAAATCCCGCTGGCGCAAGCTCTGGCTTTTGCTTGTGTCCTTTCGATTGGGGATTTTGGTGTTGTCGCGCTGTTTGGTAATGAAGATTTCCGTACACTTCCTTTCTATCTGTACCAGCAAATAGGGGCTTACCGTAGTCAAGATGGCGCAGTCACCGCCTTATTGCTGTTATTATTATGTTTTATGCTGTTTAGTTTACTTGAACGCTTACCGGGGCGACGTAATGCTTAAACTTAAGAATTTGGCTTACACCTATGAACATCTGATGATGCTCTTTGACTTGCAGATTCAGGCTGGGGAGCGTATCGCCATTCTTGGGCCCAGTGGGGCAGGTAAAAGTACATTACTGAACCTGATCGCCGGTTTTCAAACAGCAGAAAAAGGTTCCGTATGGCTGAATGGAGAAAATCACACCAATACGCCACCTTCTCAGCGCCCGGTATCCATGTTATTTCAAGAAAATAACCTCTTCTCTCATCTGACGATTGAACAGAATATTGGGTTGGGATTACATCCCGGATTACGCCTTAATAGCAAACAGCAACAGACGTTACAGCAAATAGTCTCCCAGGTTTCGTTGGAAGATTGTCTTACTCGTTTGCCTGCTCAACTTTCTGGTGGACAACGACAACGGGCAGCATTAGCGCGTTGTTTAGTACGCCAGCAGCCAATTTTGTTACTTGATGAGCCCTTTTCCGCTCTTGATCCAGCCTTGCGTAATGAAATGCTGGTATTGCTGGAGCAAGTTTGCAATGAACGCCAGCTTACTTTGCTGATGGTTTCGCATAATCTGGATGATGCCGCCCGTATAGCTGACCGCGCTTTATTAATTGTTGATGGCAATATTCATTATGACGGTTCAACCAATGCATTGGTTGCCGGTACTGTTTCTGAAGCGGCTATTTTGGGTAGGAAGGTCGATTCTAGTTAGGCGTTATTAATGCCATTGCTGTCAGAATAAATGGGAACAGGATATGGCTTGGTATTTCGATTACTTCCTTCTGTGACCATGCGGGTACTTCTGCTTATAGCATCAGAGATGATGAGCCGCAACCAGAACGTCCATCATCACCCTGTCAGCTTTGTGAAGCTCCTTGATAAATCCTCGCCCTTGTTAGCGATGGCGATAGATGGTAACGAGTTGTTGGATGCGAGATTTATGTGTTATCGGACAAGCCCAATGGGGCAGTTGGAGTTTTTTTATGAAATCAAACTGACAGGTGCCACCATTGTTAATGTTTCCTACAATTATCCGCATTCAATAGACGACAACGGAGTAATTCCGTATGAAGTCGTTATGCTTGATTACAAGTCTATTTCGTGCAGTCACCTTGCAGCCGGAACGACAGGTTATAGTATTTCGCAATTAGCTGGGCGTGAAGAGGAAAAGCCGCTACTTTCTGGATTCTCAAATATTAAGCCACGGATTGAAACGGTTATCACTTCTTTGTTTAGCAAGCAATTCAAACTTAAACATCAGGGCGATGTTTGTCCAAATATTGCATATGGAGTGAGAACAGAAAAAGGATTAATAGAAGATATGTTTAAAACATCTGGTGTGACAAAACAGTTCGAAACAAAAAAAGAAGAAACTATCGAAGTTGAATATTTATATCAAACAAGAATAGGGCTCTAATTATGGCTATTTTAAAAACTAAAACGGTTAAGGGTGGGGCTGTTACAGAGATTGAAATGGATATCTTTTATTTAAATCAAATTCCTGATGCAATGGAGAGAATGGGTTGGGAAATGGCTCCAAAATTAATGCGGCATTGGTTTGATACTGAGCCAGTATTTTCATTTAAAAATGTAGAAGAAAAGAAAAAATATGCTGTAGAAATGGATTCAGTGGATATACCAAAAGAAATAATTAATGATTCTATTGTGAAAATGACGTGGGCAATAAATTATACACAGGTAAGAGCGCTTGTAGAAGAATTACATTATATGTGGGCTTCACCTTTAGGAATAAGACTACTAAGAAAAAGACTAAGCAAAAGCGAAGATAAACGCATAGGGTATACTGACTCAGCTATTGAATTAGATACATATGCTTAGGTGAGTGCCAGAGAGATAGGAGCGATGACCGATACAATTGATGATTATTATGGGGCCATAGGTAAAGCAACAATCAAATTAGCAGTAAGAGGTCATATTGATAAAAGAAATTCGAAAGACGTTTTTGTTACAGAACTTATTGGTATTTATCTGAAAGACAGTTATGATTTTGTAACGAAAAGTGAGTTTCTTGGCATATGGCATAAAAATGGGGTATTAAATAAGGCTAAGACACTGGCTTATATGGGACTTTATGAAAAAAGTGTATGGAAAGAGTTAGCTGGTGAATATTCAGGAACCGTTCCTATCTATAATGACGATTTCAAAGCATGGCAAAGAAAATATAAAAAAGGCGGTGATTTTATAGTGTTTTCGGATGTTTTATGGATGTTCGCATTACCTGAGCATAGGGTTATAGAACTATGATTTCCAAAAATACCATGAGAAAAATATTGTTCTCGATATTGGGAGTTATTTTACTTTGGTGGTTTTTCTTATCACACGTTACCTTTCTGAAAAATAAGGCTGAAATACATGAGAGTAAAAACGATGGATATATTGCCAAATATTATAAGCCCTTGCCAGTAAATTTGTTTGGAATGTATTTTCTTACAGTGGAAAGAGAATCTTTTTTTGTGGTTCTATATGATATTAACAATAATTATATAGGCCAAAGCTCTCCATTTTATATGTCTGGAATAATAAATGTATTAGAGAGAAATCCTATGTTTCCAAATAATGACGATTCTGATCCTTTTAACGACCGTTTCGTTGTTGTTAACTCAGAGGACTTTTCCAATGCTTATGAAATATCAATCAACCATAAGAAATGGTGGAGTAAAATACTTAAGTATTTTCATTAATTTTTCGGTAGTTAACTTTAGAAAATTCGGTTCTAAATTTGATACAATTAATGATTGGTATGGTGCTATGGGTAATTAAAATATGAAGATGTCTGTTAGAGGTTATGTGGATAAATTAAGTGGTAAAAATGTTTTTATATATCCAAGCGATAATGGATATGAAAGTGTTGATATAAATTAGAACGATAGGTTTCAATAAAAATGAGGGGGATACTACGGTATTCCTTTTTTTTACACTATTGGCGGGTTCAACCCCGAAATTCAACTTTTGTTATTACAAATTAAAAATGACGGTTTTATCACATATGAGATAATCTCATGGATATCACCAACAACCTATGTGAAAAATTTTGCTCTCATGTTTTCGTTTGTTTAATTTCGAATTTAAGAGAATTTTTTATTATTTTAACGGTGTTAAATCATGCCTTATCAAAATAATGTAAAAAAGGTAATTATTGAAGCTATCCTTAGCTTGGAATTAGAATGGGTACTAAATTGCCTATACTTCCTAATCGACCTGTCTATTAACGAACATAGGTACATCACTCTATTTAAATTGATTTTTAGACGATCACGTTACCGAAATCATTCCTTATCATAAAGAGGGTTTCTATTGCATCCTAATAGTTCAAAAAAACAATTAAACGCAATCATTTTTTAAGGTGATGAACATCACACTATCTGTTAATTTTAGTTTTAAAACCGAATAATAAATGTAACATATTTCTTCTTTTGAGGTTATTTAACATTATTATTTTTCAAAGAGAATGATGAATGGATTATCAGAATTTATTTCAATTAACCATGCAAGAAAAACATGACCTCTTTTTAGCATTAAACAAAATTGATTACGATCCTACCGGGAGTGATTCATATATTCATGCAGTAAGATCCGCAATGATGTCTTTTTTACCTATAAGGATAATATCAGCGCTAAATAAACAGCGGGCATCTATAAATCCTCGGCCATACATAATTTTAAAGAATGTTCCAATAGATTGTGAAATATTTTTCTCTCCATCACCAAACCAATATACCCCATCAGCAAAATCAGGAAATATTAGTGAAAATATTTTAACCGGCATAGCGTCACTCATCGGTGAGCCATATTCGATGTTTTTTGAAGGTAAAGAATTAATTAATAACCTTATTCCGACTCATGAATCAAAAAGCGAATATACGGGTTTAGGGTTTGATGTTGAACTTGACTTTCATATTGAAAATGCAGCTTTAAAGCATTTTGAACAATATAATGTTTCACCACTCGGCTTGCTACTTACAGGAATCAGGCATGATCCCAATGGCCCTCTGACACGAATATCCGATTCACGTCTATCCATTGCTCAATTAGAAAAAGAGGATATAGAAACATTAGCTGCACCATTGTACAGTATTAAATTGCCTTACCGCTGGAGACAATCCACATTGATTGGAAAAGAAGAAACCCACCTCGTTTCACTTATATCAGAAAATCATATATTACCCGACATTAGCGCTGTATTTTATCCTGGTATGATAGCAGCCAGTACAGCAAAAGCTGAAGTTGCTTTGGAAAAATTCTATAGTTTGATTAAAGAAAATTCGGTAGGAATACATATTAACCCAGGTGATTTATTATATATCGATAACAGATTTACTTTGCATTCAAGAGATAAATTTTCTCCAACATTCGACAATATAGGAACGCCATTACGTTGGTTGCAACGTGTATTTATCTCATCAAATCTTTGGAATCATAGATATTTAAACCAAATTGAACACAGAGTTTTCTCTATTTAGAAGGAACTTCAGATGTTAAATGTTTTCTTTTCAATTCTGCCCATATTCATGCTAATTACTCTTGGTTTCTTATCCAAGAAATACATAAAAGACGTTTCTAATTTCTGGCACTTTTCTGATAAATTTGTTTACTATCTCTTTTTTCCTACTTTATTAATCTTAGATATTAGCGAAGCTAATTTCTCTGGCTCTAATAACTTCTACCCAATAGTATCAACGATAAGTTCAACAATCATCATTGCTATTGTTATTTTTACTGGCAGATTTTTCTTTAATACTACTCCTGCTCTATTTACCTCTATCTTTCAAGGTGGAGTTAGATATAATTCATATGTTTTTATCGCACTTTCACAATCACTATTCGGCAGTGACGGGGTTGCATTATCTGGATTTTTCGTAGCCTATATGATAATTATTACTAATATTATGAGTGTATTGGTAATGAATCATTATGGCAGTGGAAGTAAAAAGAGCCTCAGTGGTGCTATTCTTGCTTTAGCCAAAAATCCGCTAATTATTGGTGCTATCATTGGTGTGTTACTAAACTTTTTTAATATTCATATTACCGGTCCAATTAAGCAACTTTTCGTCTATTTATCGAATGCAGCGACACCATTAAGCCTAATGTCTGTAGGAGCGGGGTTGATCATTAACATGCATATAAGAAAGATACTTTCGATCTCCTACGCAACAATACTCAAATTGCTTGTAATGCCATTGATAACCATATTAATAATTAAATACTTAGGTGCATCAGGCGTTCCTGCAAACATTGCTATTCTATATTCCGCAGTACCTTGTGCTGGTAATGCTTATATATTAGCTAGACAAATGGGAGGCGACCATGAAGCAATGGCATCTATTATCACATGGACTACGTTATTATCCATCATTACTGTCACTTTAATTCTTGGCAGTGTAAAATTATAGAAATACGTATAAGAATAAAGCCAAATAATATTAAAAACGTATTGCTAAAAATAAATGCAATACGTTTTATATTATTCTATTACTATGGATAAATTAAAAGTAACTCAAGATATTATAAATATCACCACAAATAAATAATCCATCCGCCTAATTTCATTAATATTTAAATAATCAAGAAATTAAACTATACATATTAAATTCTTATTAATGATTTATTATTATGCTGTTCTTGTAAAGCCAACATTTAAAGCCCAAAGATTATTTTCACATAAAAAATTTAATCTCTTAATAATATAATTTCTTACATGTAAACATATTTCACAATTATATTTTTTCGTTTTTATAAAATGTTGAATAAATAATGATAAATTTTAGGAAGGTTATTTATTAGCGAATGGTTATGTCTGATTCTTCTAAATTTGATATTTCAAGTTGTTGGGTTTTAATTGCGTAAGTGAGGGATTATACTTGCCTGTACTGAGAGAAACCCTTTCCCTCGATGACTACCTGAAACAAGTCAGGGAACGCACTGCATTTATTATCTCCGATGTTTTTGATGAGCAGGATTGGGTGCCTTTCGAACACGATTGCACCAGTCTCAGACGTTTTATCTATCAACATTACTCTATGCTGACCAGACACCTCTGGCTCAGGATTTTCAGAAGCAACTGTATGCACTGGTTTTTCTTGAACAGTCTTATCAGGCGTTTATTCGTAGTTATGTTACCAGTACCCTAAAAGGAAAATTTGGTGATAAACTAATCTACCGTAAACGATTGGACCGTATCGCTGATGCTATCCTGCCATTTTTACAGGATGATTTTATAACTTTGCTCACCGGACAGTTGATCATGCCTTTTGGTTAAATACTATTTGGTTGATTACTATTTTTTACAGGTGACGACCGGCTTTGCTTCCATTAACATATCGCCCCTTTAACGAGTGATCAGGCGATTTGTGAGCATCTTGCTATCTGCCCATTATCTTCGTTAGATCAAATAAAAGCTGTCGTCCTTCACCTATAAATAACATTTATCTAACAGAAACTGAGTCAAAATTTATGCCATTTACCCTCGGTCAACGCTGGATCAGCGATACAGAAAGCGAACTTGGATTAGGAACCGTTGTTGCATTGGACGCACGAATGGTCACTTTGCTTTTTCCTGCCAGCGGTGAAAACCGCCTTTACGCCCGCAATGATTCTCCTATTACCCGCGTTATGTTTAACTCGGGGGATGTTGTCACCAGCCATGAAGGCTGGCAACTCAAAGTGGATGAAGTCCAGCAAGAAAATGGCCTGATTATTTATACAGGTACACGTCTTGATACTCTAGAAGAAAATGTCAGTCTGCGCGAAGTGTTCCTCGACAGCAAACTCACCTTCAACAAGCCACAGGATCGCTTGTTTGCCGGTCAGATTGACCGCATGGATCGCTTTGCCTTGCGCTTTCGCGCTCGCAAATATCAAAGTGAACAATTTAAACTGGCTGAAAGTGGTCTGCGGGGTATCCGCGCGAGCCTGATCCCCCATCAGCTTCATATCGCGAATGAAGTCGGCAAACGCCACGCTCCAAGGGTATTGTTGGCTGATGAAGTCGGCTTGGGTAAAACCATTGAAGCCGGGATGATCATCCACCAGCAACTGCTGGCAGGTCGCGCTGAACGTGTTCTGGTTATTGTGCCAGACAGTCTTCAACACCAATGGCTGGTAGAGATGCTGCGCCGTTTCAATCTGCGTTTTGCCCTGTTTGATGACAGCCGCTATACCGAAGCCCGACATGACAGCGATAATCCATTTGAAACAGAACAATTGATACTTTGTTCACTGGATTTTGTCCGCCGTAATAAACAACGTTTTGAGCATATGCTTGAAGCTAATTGGGATCTGATGGTGGTGGATGAAGCTCACCACCTGGCCTGGAGTGAAGATGCACCCAGTCGTGAATACCAAGTTATTGAAGAATTAGCTGAACAGATCCCTGGTGTACTGCTACTAACCGCCACACCAGAGCAGTTAGGGCAGGAGAGCCATTTTGCCCGCCTGCGTCTGCTTGATCCAAGCCGTTTTCATGATTATCAGGCTTTTATTGACGAACAACAAAACTACCGCCCAGTTGCTGATGCTGTAACTCTGCTGTTATCGGGTGAACAACTTAACAATAATCAATTAAATCTGATGGGTGAGCTGATTAGTGAGCAGGACATTGAGCCTTTGCTGAAAGCCGCCAACAGTAATAGTGATGAAAGTGAAATCGCACGCCGTGAACTGATTTCCATGCTGATGGATCGCCACGGCACCAGCCGTATTCTGTTCCGTAATACCCGTAATGGCGTGAAAGGCTTTCCTCATCGGGAACTGCACCAGATTAAATTACCTCTGCCAACTCAATATCAAACAGCCATTAAAGTCTCCGATATTATGGGCGCTAAAAAATCGCTGGAATCACGCGCAAGGGATATGCTTTACCCAGAGCAGATTTATCAGGAGTTTGAAGGCGAAAATGCCACATGGTGGAATTTTGATCCCCGCGTAGAATGGCTGCTGGGTTTCCTGACGGCAAACCGTGATGAAAAAGTGCTGGTAATTTGTGCTAAAGCGACCACAGCTCTGCACCTGGAACAGGTACTGCGTGAACGCGAAGGCATTCGCGGTGCCGTTTTCCATGAAGGATTATCACTGGTTGAACGTGACCGCGCCGCAGCCTACTTTGCTTCTGAAGAAGGGGGGGCACAGGTGTTGCTGTGCTCCGAAATTGGCTCAGAAGGCCGTAACTTCCAGTTCGCCAACCAGTTAGTCATGTTCGATTTGCCATTCAACCCGGATTTATTGGAACAACGTATCGGACGTCTGGATCGTATCGGCCAAAGCCGTGATATCCAAATCAGTGTGCCCTATCTGGAAAATACCGCACAGGCCGTTCTGATCCGGTGGTATCACGAAGGTCTGGATGCATTCGAACACACCTGCCCAACTGGCCGTACTATCTACGATAACTATTATGAAACTCTGCTGAACTATCTTGCCAAACCGAATGAACAGGATAAATTTGGTGAATTTATTGAACAATGCCGCCAACAACATGAGCAGCTCAAATCACAACTGGAGCAAGGCCGCGACCGACTGCTGGAAATGAACTCCAATGGCGGAGAACATGGCTTACAGTTAGCAGAACAAATTGCAAAGTATGATAATGATACTGAACTGGTGAATTTCTCTCTCAACTTGTTTGATATCGTTGGTATCAATCAGGAAGATCGCAGCGACAACATGATAGTGTTGACACCCTCCGATCATATGTTGGTTCCGGATTTCCCAGGGCTGCCACAAGATGGCTGTACTATCACATTCGATCGTGAACAAGCACTGTCCCGTGAAGATGCCCAGTTTATCAGTTGGGAACACCCGATTATCCGTAATGGGTTGGATCTGATCCTTTCCGGTGACACCGGCAGCTGTGCTGTCTCTCTTTTGAAAAATAAAGCCTTACCCGTTGGAACCTTGCTGGTAGAGCTGATTTATGTGGTTGAAGCACAAGCGCCAAAACATCTGCAATTGACCCGTTTCCTGCCGCCAACCCCATTGCGGGTACTGATGGATTTGAAAGGCAACAATCTGGCTGGTCAGGTGGAATTTGAAAGCTTTAACCGCCAGCTTAATGCAGTTAATCGTCATACTGCGAGTAAACTGGTTAATGCGGTACAAAAAGAAGTTCACGCTATTTTACAACAGGCAGAAGGTTTGATAGAAACTCAGGCTCAATCATTGATTGAACAAGCGAAACATGAAGCTGATGAAAAACTCACCGTTGAGCTTTCCCGCCTGGAAGCACTTAAAGCCGTCAATCCGAATATTCGTGATGATGAGTTGGAAGCGATTGAATCTAATCGCCAACAGTTACTGCTTAACCTGAATCAGGCAAGCTGGCGTCTGGATGCTATCCGCCTTGTTGTTGTTACACACCAGTAAGTATTAGCAATACCCAGAGGCTAGACCGGGATGGGGTGTTTCTCACCAAGCCCTCCATTCCTGTGCCTCCCTTGATATTCTGCTACCGGAGCCTCAATGGAAGCTTATAACCCTCCCACCGACCCCTGGTTACATGTGCTCTATCAGGATCAACACATCATTGTGGTTAATAAACCCAGTGGGCTACTCTCTGTTCCTGGCCGGGCAGAAGAACATAAAGACAGTATTATGACGCGGATACAGCAGCAGTTTCCGACAGCAGAGTCTGTTCACCGGCTGGATATGGCAACCAGCGGCGTAATGGTGGTTGCATTGATCAAAGATGCGGAGCGTGAATTGAAACGCCAGTTCCGTGAACGGGAACCGAAAAAAACCTATATTGCACGGGTTTGGGGACATATGGAACCAGAAACCGGCATTGTCGATCTACCATTAATTTGTGACTGGCCGAACCGACCAAAGCAGAAAGTTTGTTTTGAAACCGGAAAATCAGCTCAAACTGAATACGAAGTACTCGCTTATGAAAATGAAGCGACCCGGGTAAAACTCTCACCGATAACAGGTCGTTCACATCAGCTTAGGGTACACATGCTGGCACTTGAGCACCCTATTCTGGGAGATCGGTTTTACGCCCATCAGCAGGCAAGAGCAATGTCACCTCGCCTGCAATTACATGCACAAGAGCTCCATATCACCCATCCGGCCTATGGAACCCCAATGCATTTTCAATGTAAAGCCGATTTTTAATTAATAAAACTGCGGAATTCTCCCCCCTAAATTCTCATTGAGCGTGAAACGAACTTTTAGGATTAGGGGAGATGGATAGCTAACAATCCATAGGGCTGTCAGCGCAGGGATTGCAACGAAAGCGATTAGCCGCTGTGCTAATAGGAGTCATAAGAAGTCTCCGCCAGAGTCACGGGTGACTTAGCGGTGGAAACAAGTCACCTTTCATAATATTTTACGACATGAGATATTTATCGGTGGAGGGATAAAGCTTTAGTAATTCTTAACAGGAAATTATCTTCGTAAAGAAAGGCAATAGAATTTTTTATTGCATGATGATCTCTTGTTTTATATTCATCAATAATGAGTTGTAATTTTTTAGACAACTCAAGAATACTACCTGATTCATAAAGTTCACCATTTAAATCATTGATAATATCGTTTGGACCACACTTACAATCTGAACTTATACAATAGATACCATAAGATATTGCTTCCGCTAATACCATACCAAAACCTTCATATTTTGATGTTAAAATAAAAGCTGACACTTCTTTTATACTATCCATAACAAATTCCCAAGGCTGATCTTTCCAACCGTGCCAAATAATATTGTTATTTATATTAAGTTGTGAAGATAATTCTTTTAAATAATCCTCATCATCACCGGAACCTATCATATGTAACTCCCAATGACCATACAATTGGGAAAGAGCTAAAAATAGTTCAGTTAGATTTTTTGACTTGTAGGCAAGAATTCTTCCAACATATAAGAATCTAGCTATATTTTTAGGTTGAGAAATTATAAAAGAGTTCATTTTGATAGGGTTGAAAATAAGATGAAGTTTCTCTCTTTTTATCCCAAAGGATAACATTTGGTCTCTTAAACCAGAACTAATTACAATGTGCTCGTCAGCACAGCACAAATCTTTAATTTTCTGTAAGGTAGGATCCCTAATGGAGGTATGCAGCCAAGAGTAAGTTCTTACCGGGAAATTAATTTTTTTACAAGAAAGTCGAGCAATATTGCAGGATGTAGTGTCTAAACTTATTAGAATCTCGGGGTGGAGTCTTTCTAATATCAAGGACAATTCACATGCAATATCTTGGTGAGATTCGTCACTGCTTGATGCCAAGGAGATATGCTGAGCATGAGATAACCAAGTACGGTTTTCAATTCTGTTTATCTTATTTAGGGATATGAAAATGAAATTAATTTCAATGTTGGCACGGTTAATCAAATCTATTAAATTTGAACATACAGTTTCTACTCCGCCATATCCATTCAAGAAGAGATCATGGTATATTATAAATATTTTTTTCATTATGAATCCTTTACTTAATTAACCAAAAACGTTCTTGGATTTGGGTTTTACTAATAGAGTGATGATATTCTTTCAATGAGATTGAAAGATTTGATTTGTTATCAAACAGAGGTTCTAATTGAGACTCATAAAAGAGGATATTTTGCATTTTTTCTTTTAAATCAATATCCACCAATATGGCATTCTTATCAAATTTGTTATTTCTTAATAAAGCACTTTCCAAACTATCTGGGTTAATAGTAGGATATTTACCTAAAACATAGGGAAAGTCTTCATAAAGTAATATTTTAAAATTACGTGAACCTTTTATGTTATATGCCAGATTGTTTATTATGATGTGATCTACATGTCGACCTATACCTAAAGGGGCATATATATAATCAGGTTGATAATTTGACAATGTTTTGTTGATAAGATCTTCAGCCATATCAGATGCGTAGTCTGATTTATGTACCAGACCACTATAAATCATGGCAGAATGCTTATATATAGGCTCACCGCATTGATCGACTCTGTAAATACAATCTAAAATTTTACCATGTATTGGAATAGCTGATGATTTTTTGCAAAAAGCGATATCCTCATTAACTCGCTTTGAATAAAGTTTCGTAAATGAATTCATATTATCATTATTTACAGAGTCTAAATAATGAGATGTAAGATATTGGTCATGCTCAGTAAAAAATGTTAAAATAACCACTTTTTGATTTTCTGAAATTAATTTATATATTAAACCACCAGCACTTAAGGCTACATCATCTAAATGGGGTGATAGAAATAAATGAATCATTTCAAATCTCCATGCAAAGGCTGTTATATTTTATTTCCATTAGTACTATATAAATAGCTGCTAGATCAATACGTATCCCATCCCTGTTTTTTATAAAATCTGAGTTGTTAATGTTTGGCTTTTCTTGGAATTGAACTCTTTCATCATGGGCATAAAATTCTTTCATTATATCAAACCAGCTAGCATGGATTTTTTTTGCTGCAACTTCTATTATGCTGTCACTGTGGCCTAATATTGTCATTAAATCTGAAAAAATAGCATCGTTTGTAGAAATTAGAATTTCATAATTAAAATTATCAGATACGATATTATCATCGTATAAATAAAGATTTTCTATTACTTCTGATATAATACTTAAATCGCTCTTTATTAACCTTTTCTCAAACTTCTTCTCTTTTTCAGTGAATGCTTGATAAGGTTTTAAAAAATTGATTTGCAAGTTGTACTCAATTTCAAGTTTTGTTATTGAATCTTGTATAGCCGTTTTATTGTCGATTAAATATTTTGCACACCATAGATCATGTATGCAAGAAGCAAGGATATCTAAGTTGTCTTCCCGTTCCAAAAACACACATATCTCAGAAAATAATTTAATTTGTGAACTACTTAGCTGGGAATTCAAAGTTGTATGGCTTGGATTAAATATAAATGACGCTTGCTTTAATCTTCTCTGAATCTCTTTAGTTAAATATGTTGAATTTAAATTAATTTTGCTATCCAGCAATTTTTTATTATTTTCTTTACTCATGATCTATCTCCTGTTCTTTGTTCATTAACCTTATTTCCGTTGATGATATATCTAAGCGAAATAAATTTTCCGGAATAGATTCAAATAAAAAACGGTGTTCATTTCTAATATTTACCAAATCATTAACTGTATGATATCTATTATTAAAAAAACGTCCAGCCACAAGAAACCTACAATCATTACTCTTAATTTTCATAAGAGATTTTTTTAATTCCTCTTCACCTCCATAATAAACAGGGTTATTAATTTCTTGACATAAATCAGCTCCAATGACGAAAATTGCCCCTTGATAAATATGTGATTTTTCAATAAAAAATTTAGCATCACTTAAAATAACATCACCTTTTCCTTTGAATTGCCTTATCCTCTTGAAAATTTCATCAGTTGAAATTGTAAGTTTTACCGCATTCTTGATTGACAGTTCATAATATGGTTTTCTTTTAGTCATTTCTGTAGCGATTTCTTTTAATTCTTCATGTCCTTTATGAAGTGGATTGAAAGAACCAGATAAAATTATAGAATTTTTCCAGTCTATCTTTGTATTGTTAAAATATCCGTTTCTATCAATATGTATATAATTCGACTTACCATTAATTAAATCGATTAGATAATTATCATTCTTGTTAGGAATATTCATATATATTCTCATATGCTATTATTGTTAATCAAATTTATAATACTTCCTTATAAACTCACATATTTCTGAAGTTATATCATTGTATTCTTTACCAATAGTGATTAATGACATATTTTCATTCTTTTGAAAGAAATATAAAATTTATTTCCCTAGTGATCACTTGGCCGTTTGTCAGTAGCAAATCCTTTGTGTTTTAACATTAAGACTATGAGCTTTAAATATTTTACTCGCAGCTTCGCTGATCGCTAAATCGCCTAAGTTGTCTGAACGATTCTCATTAATTATAAGTACTTCCTTCATAACTTTCCTCAGTGATTTTAGCTAAGGCTGATTTTATTTTTAAAATATCTTCCATTGTATGCGACGTATCAATACTAACCCGAACAGCACCATCGGGATAAGTTCCAAATTTTTTATGGGCTAACGGTGCACATTGTAATCCGGGACGTGTAATAATATTGTATTTATTTTCTAGTATATGAATCATGAAATATTTTATTTTATGATCTGTATCATGATTTAAAGATCCAACAGGAGCAAAAAATGCAATTATTTATTCTGAGAAGTTAAATTTAAGTTTCCCCCAATCATGCAAGACCATAGGGCTGTCAGCGCAGGAACTGCAACGAAAGCGATTAGCACCTGTTAATTGGGGTTATTAAGAAGCGCCCACGATAATCACGGGTGATTTAGTGGGGAGAGCAAGCCACTAGACAAATACGGTAACCGAATTCAATGAAGCTAATATTAGGCACAAGGCCAAGCCAAAATAACCTACGAGAATACGGATATTTGCCATTTTTTGCATTCCTTTTTAATTGAAAGTAAAAAATATAAATTTTTCTAATATTCTAGAGGAATGAAAAATAAACTCAATAACAATAGGGGATTTTATTCCCCCATATGTTAATAGGATGTTTTTAAAAAGAAAATAGGATTCATTTAAAACCTTTCTCTTTTTTAATCAGATCATAAGCAGCTTGAATTGACTGGGCTTTTTGTTTAGCAATCTCCATCATTTCCGGTGGTAAACCTTTTGCCACCAGCTTATCAGGATGGTGCTCACTCATCAGTTTACGATAGGCTCGTTTAATTGTTGTCACGTCATCACTTTCACGCACACCCAGCACCTTACAAGCGTCCGCCAGTGTTGGCCCCTGAGCGGCTCTCTGGTAGCTGCCATACTGCTGTTGCTGCCACTCTCCTCCACCACCGAAATTGCGGCCACCTTCCATCATGGCAAGAAATTGTTCAAACTGGCTACGGGAGATCCTAAGTTCATCAGCAATGATAAACAGCACGTTCCTTTCATTTGGATGCAGCTGACCATCAGAAAATGCAGCCTGTAACTGAATCTCCAAAAACATCCGAATTAAGTCAGATCGGCCAAAGCAAGCACGACGCAATTGTCTGAGTGTCTCACGCAAAGGAAAATTCAGCTCTTTACCTTCACGAAAAGCATGCTGTGCCGCAGTCCTTGCTTGCCCGTGAAGTTGCATTCGGTCCATTAACTGGCTGGCAAGCTGGATGTCTGTTTCGGTCACCCGTCCTTTTGATTTAGTAATATGCCCCATCACCTGAAAGGTACTGCTGAAAAACAGCATCTGGCGGGACTGATTATCCGCAAAAAAACCTTGGTTTCTCCGTACACTGGCCCTATCAAACAGATGACCAATAAACAGGCCAATGACAATACCCCAGAAGCCTGCTCCAGACATGACACCAAAGATCAGTCCAAGCAATTTTCCCCAATAATGCATATACTCCTCAATTCATCAATGCTCTGAGTGTAGTTTTGCATTATCATACTATTCATTCAGCTCCGTGCCTAACGGCAAGATAAATAAAGGCATGACTTTACACTAGCGCATATTCATTGAGTGCGTTAGTCTCTTGAGGTTTGCCGGCATAACGCCACTGATGACGGAACCGCATAAATATCTATGAAGAAATGTTATCCAACTTTGCTGGCCACAATGGTATGGGCCGCACTTTATAGTCAGCATGTACATGCTGATCTCGCAGCACAATGTATGCTGGGTATACCTATTTACGATCAGCCAATAATTAATGGTGATCTAAATCAACTTCCTGTCAATATCCTGGCAGATGATTCACGCACAGATTATCCGCGTTCTGCTAAGTTCAGCGGTAATGTCCATATTAAACAGGGTAATAAAACGCTGACCGCTGATAAGGTACAACTTGATCAGACAGAAGATGAAGTTCCGCTAAGGACTGTTACTGCAACGGGCAATGTTCATTATGACGACCCCCAAATTATTCTGAAAGGTCCACGCGCCTGGTCTAATTTAAATAATAAAGATACAGATATGGATCAAAGCGATTATCAGATGGTCGGGCGTCAGGGACGCGGCATCGCAGATAAAATGAAACTGCGTGGTGAAAACCGCTATGCCATTCTGGATAATGGTTCTTTTACTTCCTGCCTGCCTGGTAATGATAGCTGGAGCGTTATTGGCTCCGAAGTCATTCTCGACCGTGAAGAAGAAGTGGCTGAAATATGGAACGCCCGTTTCAGAGTGGCGAATGTTCCGGTATTTTATAGTCCGTATCTGCAATTACCGATCGGTACTAAACGCCGCTCCGGTTTCCTTATTCCTAACGCCAGCTATTCCAAAAATGATGGCTTTGAATTTCTTTTGCCCTATTACTGGAATATTGCACCGAATTATGATGCCACGATTACGCCGCATTATATGAGTAAACGTGGTTTAAAACTGGATAATGAGTTCCGTTACTTAACGAAAGCAGGTATAGGTACACTTGCGTTCGACTGGCTGAATAATGACGATCAGTATATCAAAGATAAAAATGCAAGAACACGCACCGCCAGAGAGAGTGATAATCGCTGGTTATTTTACTGGGGACACAATGGTGTGATGAATCAGGTATGGCGCTTTAATATCGATTATACCAAAGTCAGTGACCCTGAATACTTTTCTGATTTTAGTTCTCAATATGGTTCTACCACCGACGGCTATGCCACACAGAAATTCAGCATGGGATATGCTCAACAAAGCTGGAATGCCACCTTATCGACTAAACAATTCCAGATTTTTTCTAAAGATACCAATAGAAAAGCCTACAGAGCTGAACCACAGTTAGATCTGAACTATTACAAAAACGATCTGGGGCCATTTGATCTTAAGGTCTATGGTCAGGCGGTAAAATTTACCAGTGTAGGTAAAGATAATCCGGAAGCAACCCGTTGGCATCTGGAACCCTCCATTAACCTGCCACTTTCCAATGGCTGGGCCAGTATAAATAATGAAGTTAAGCTGATGGCGACTCATTATCAGCAGGATATTCCCAAGGCTCTTGAAAATGCTGAATATAAAGAGTCGGTTAACCGGGTTCTGCCGCAGTTCAAAAGTGAGGCCAAAATGGTGTTTGAGCGTTCAACATACCTGAACAGCGATTACACCCAAACGTTAGAACCACAGATTCAGTATCTGTACGTGCCATACAAAAATCAGGCTAATATCAATAACTTCGATTCATCTTTACTGCAAACTGACTATACTGGCCTGTTCCGTGAACGCTTTTATGGTGGCCTGGATCGCATTTCATCTGCTAATCAAGTGACTACTGGCCTCACTACTCGCATTTATGATGAGAGTTTGGTTGAACGTTTTAACTTGTCGTTAGGTCAAATCTATTATTTTGAACGTCCGCGCACCGGTGAGGAAAATATCATTAACAGTAAAGACAGAACAGGTATGATGACCTGGGCTGGTGATACTTACTGGCGAATTAATGATTCCTGGGGTTTGAAAGGCGGTATGCAGTACGATACTCGTCTGGGCAGCGTAACGATGGGGAATACAGTACTGGAATATCGCCGTGATGCAGACCGGCTTGTGCAGTTGAACTATCGTTTTGTTGACCGAGATTATATCCAGGCCACAGCTAAAAATGCCCCCGCTTTCCAGCAAGGTATTTCTCAACTTGGTCTGGTTGCAAGCTGGCCGTTGAGTGATCGCTGGGCTTTGGTCGGCGCTTACTACTATGATACCAAAGAGCAGCAACCTGCAAGTCAGTTAGTGGGCTTGCAATACAACACTTGTTGCTGGGCGGTTAACGTCGGTTATGAGCGTAAAATCGTGGGTTGGAAAGACAACAATAGTGAATTTGACAACAAATGGTCATTTAACTTTGAACTCCGAGGCTTAAGTAACAATCATAGTCTGGGTAGCCAGAAAATGTTGCAGTCTGGCATCATGCCATACCAGCGTGCATTCTGATGCTAATAACGCTTTGATATTAAACAATATAAGTCCGCTATCGCGGAACCTACATATGATGGGAAAAGTATGAAGAATTGGAGAACTCTCATTCTCGGATTGATGTTTTCAGTGAGTACTGCCTTCGCTGCACCTCAGCAAATGGATAAAATCGCTGCGGTTGTTAATAACGGGGTAGTACTGGAAAGTGACATCAGCAGCCTCTTACACTCGGTTAAACTGGATGCGCAACGCGCAAACCAGCAAATACCGGACGAGAAAATGCTGCATCGTCAGATCCTTGAGCGTCTGATTATGGATAATATCCTGCTACAAATGGCAAAGCAGATGGGGATTACCATTCCTGATCAAGCGCTGGATTCCACAATTGCAAATATTGCAGCCCAGAACCACATAACCGTGGATCAGATGAAACTCCGTATCGCTGCTGACGGAATGAATTTCGATACTTATCGTAGTCAGATCCGTAAAGAGATGATAATCGCAGAAGTGCGCAACAATGAAGTTCGCCGTCGTGTCACCATTCTGCCTCAGGAAATTGACGCCTTAGTGAAACAAATTGGCAACCAGAATGCCTATGATACTGAACTGAATATCAGCCACATTCTGATCCCATTACCAGAAAACCCTGACCAGGCACAAATGGAAAAAGCCACGGCTGTAGTACAGAAAATTATGTCTGAACTTAAGCATGGCGTTGACTTCGGTAAACTGGCTATCGCTTATTCCGCTGATCCACAAGCCCTGAAAGGCGGTAATATCGGTTGGAGCAAGCTTCAGGAACTGCCAACCCTGTTTGCCGAACAGCTGCAATCAGCCCCGAAAGGTGCCATCGTTGGCCCAATCCGCTCCGGTGTGGGTTTCCATATTCTTAAAGTCAATGATATCCGTGGCGGTAATGCGACAATCGCAGTCACTGAAGTTCATGCCCGTCATATTCTACTGAAAACTTCACCTGTCATGACCGATGATCAGGCACGCACTAAGTTGCAGCAAATCGCCGGTAATATTCGCAGCGGAAAAACGGATTTCGCTGACGCCGCGAAAGCGTTTTCAGAAGATCCCGGTTCAGCCCTGCGTGGTGGTGATCTCGGCTGGACAACCCCTGATATCTATGATCCGGCTTTCCGTGACGCGTTAATGCGACTGAATAAAGGTGAAATCAGCCAACCGGTTCATTCCTCTTTTGGCTGGCATCTGATTCAATTGCTGGACACCCGCAAAGTCGATAGAACAGATGTCGCTCAGAAAGATCGTGCTTACCGTATGTTATTCAACCGTAAATTCACCGAAGAAGCACAAAGCTGGATGCAGGAACAACGCGCCTCAGCTTATGTGAAAATTTTAGATGGCAGCGATGCACAACAATAAACCTATTGTTATCACCCCCGGCGAACCAGCCGGGGTTGGGCCTGATTTGACTGTCGTTCTTGCTCAACAAAGCTGGCCAATACAGTTGGTCGCCTGCGCAGACCCCAATTTGCTTCTGGGCAGGGCCAGACAACTCAATTTACCTTTGCAATTATTGGAATATTCGCCAGATAAAACACCCGAACCCCAGGCTGCCGGAACGTTGACTATACTGCCAGTTCCTCTTCATGTACCGGCAATCGCCGGCGAGTTGATGCAGGAAAACGGTAGATATGTGACTGAAACTCTGGCAAGAGCCTGTGACGGTTGCCTGAATGGAGAGTTTTCAGCGTTAGTCACAGGGCCGGTTCATAAAGGGAATATCAATGACGCCGGCGTGCCTTTTATCGGCCATACTGAATTCTTTGCTGATCGCAGTGGGTGTCAACGGGTTGTCATGATGCTTGCAACAGAGGAACTTCGGGTTGCTCTGGCAACAACTCATCTGCCCATTGTTGATGTGCCAAAATCCATCACTTCTGATAGCCTGCGGGAAGTTATCACGATCCTTAACCATGACTTAAAAACAAAGTTTGGCCTGGCAAAACCCTGTATTTATGTTTGTGGCCTGAATCCCCATGCAGGAGAAGGCGGCCATATGGGGCGGGAAGAGATCGATGTCATTATTCCCGTGTTAGAAAGCCTGAGAGCAGAAGGTTTCGTATTAGAGGGGCCTCTGCCGGCAGATACCCTGTTCCAACCTAAATATCTTCAACATGCAGACGCCGTTCTCTCGATGTATCACGATCAGGGATTACCCGTGTTAAAATACCAAGGTTTTGGCAGAGCAGTGAATATTACGTTGGGCCTGCCGTTTATCCGTACTTCTGTCGATCATGGCACAGCATTGGAACTGGCTGGCACAGGTCAAGCTGATGTGGGAAGTTTTATCACCGCATTGAATTTAGCAATTAAAATGATACAAAACAGTAATGAATAATAGAGTCCACCAAGGGCATTTTGCCCGTAAACGCTTTGGGCAAAACTTTTTAACCGATCAGTTTGTCATTGACAGTATTGTTACCGCTATCAATCCACAACCGGGCCAGGCCGTACTGGAAATTGGCCCCGGTCTTGGTGCATTGACAGAACCGGTTGGTGAGCGCATGGATAAAATGACTGTGGTTGAGCTCGACCGCGATTTAGCCGCACGTCTACAAGTTCATCCGCAATTAAAAGATAAGCTGACCATTATCCAGCAAGATGCAATGACCGTTAATTTTAGTGAATTGTCTCAGCAAAGAGAGTTGCCGCTGCGGGTTTTTGGTAATTTACCTTACAATATTTCCACGCCATTAATGTTTCACCTTTTCAGCTATACTGATGCTATTGCTGATATGCATTTTATGCTGCAAAAAGAGGTAGTAAACCGCTTGGTAGCCGGCCCCGGCAGCAAAGCTTTCGGACGTTTGAGTGTCATGGCCCAATATTATTGTCAGGTTATCCCTGTGCTGGAAGTACCGCCAACCGCATTTACTCCCGCACCTAAAGTCGATTCAGCAATTGTACGTCTGATACCGCACAAAAGCATACCTCACCCGGTCAAAAATATTCGTATGCTGAGTCGGATCACAACTCAGGCTTTCAACCAACGGCGTAAAACTATCCGTAATAGCCTCGGTGACCTTTTTACTGTAGAACAGCTCATAGAACTGGGTATCGACCCAGGTACACGTGCAGAGAATATTTCTGTTGAGCAATACTGCAAAATGGCAAACTGGTTATCGGCACAAGCTGAAATGCAGTCATAACAGGAGTCAACCATGATTAATGCGCCCAGAGTTTCTATTCAGGTACAAAGTGTTTATGTCGAGAGCCAATCGTATCCCGAGCAACAGCGTTTCGTTTTTGCCTATACAATCACTATCCGTAATCTTGGGCGCGAACCGGTTCAGTTAATCAACCGTTATTGGCTAATTACCAACAGCGATGGTCACCAGACTGAAGTGCAGGGGGAAGGCGTTGTTGGTGAGCAACCAATAATCCTGCCAGGTACAGAATACCGTTACACCAGTGGCGCTATATTGGAAACGCCTTTAGGCACGATGGAAGGCCATTATGAAATGGTCGATCACAATGGTGATCCATTCCGCGTTGCCATTCCGGTTTTCCGTCTGGCTATCCCAACGCTGATTAATTAATTATGTCTACCTATCTGATCGGTGATATTCATGGCTGCTATCATGAATTACGAACTTTATTAACTAAAGCCAATTTTGATCCTCAAAAAGATACATTATGGTTGACTGGAGATTTAGTTGCCCGTGGCCCGGATTCTCTTGAAGTTTTGCGGTATGTTAAGCAATTAGGTTCAGCCGCAAAAATAGTATTAGGCAATCATGATCTTCATTTATTAGGCGTTTATGCCGGGATCAGTCGCAATAAACCGAAAGATAAAATTAATGAATTACTGTCCGCTCCAGATGCAGACGAATTAATTAATTGGCTACGCAAACAACCGCTATTACAGTGCGATGATGATCTGAAACTGGTCATGACCCATGCGGGTATTACGCCCCAATGGGATCTGGAAACAGCTAAAATATGCGCTGGCGAAGTTGAAGTCATGCTCAATAGTAGCAGCTATCCCCTGTTTCTCAATTCAATGTATGGGGATATGCCGAATAACTGGTCACCGGAACTTTCTGGGCTGGCACGCTTACGTTTCAGTACCAATGCATTAACACGTATGCGTTACTGTTTTCCAAATGGTCAGTTGGATATGCTTTGCAAAGATAAACCCGAAAGTGCTCCCGCGCCGTTAAAGCCCTGGTTTGAGCTGCCACAGCAGATCTCAGCAGAATACTCTATTGTTTTCGGTCACTGGGCATCACTGGAAGGTCAGGGAACATCAGAAAGATTTTATGCATTGGATACAGGTTGCTGCTGGGGAGGTGAGCTAACAATGTTACGTTGGGAAGATAAGCAATATTTTACACAGCCATCCCTGTCAGCCGTAAAACAGCACTAAAGCCAGACACGCCGTGAAGAAAGTTCATCGGCGTGTTTTATCAATTAGGTACGACGTTGTAGAATCTCAAAACAGTAGCTGTGAGAATTTGATTCATCTGCATCATGGTATTCAGTAAATTCAGAATCCCACTCATCTGGCTCATAATCAGGGAAATGAGTATCACCTATCACTTCTGCATCAATATGGGTTAGGTACATACGGCTAGCCAGCGAGATGAACTGGTCATAAATTTTGCCGCCCCCCATCACCATAATCTCTTCTGTATCACCAGCTACTGCCAGTGCTTCATCAACTGAACTTACCCAGGTTACACGTTCATCATTACCCGGTTGATTACTCAATACAATATTGAGCCGCCCCGGCAATGGGCGACCTATGGATTCATAAGTTACTCGTCCCATAATGACTGGTTTATTCAATGTATTACGTTTAAACCAGGCCAAATCCCCCGGCAAATGCCACGGCATTGCATTCTCCATGCCGATAACCCGATCCATAGCTAAAGCAGCGATCAAGCTGATATTCATTGAGTCACCTTATAGGCAAATAGTATAAAAATTGGTGACACTATACGGAAAGGGATGTACCCAGTCGATAGGATCAACACTTTCTTAAGTGCAAAAAATTCATTTATACTTGATTTGTTGTTTAAGACATTTATTGATCAAAATAATAACAAATCTAATATTAACTATAGGGTACATTATGCTGGAAACATCGCTGCTCGTCATCACCATCTCAACTTTGGGCATGCTCTCTCCTGGTCCCGATTTCTTTCTGGTAGTCAAAAATGCCATACGTTATCAACGCTCTGCCGCAATGATGACGGTAATGGGATTAATTGCCGCTATCGCCTGTCATATGACTTATTGCGTCGCCGGGCTGGCTATTCTTATCACCACCACTCCGTGGCTGTTTAATCTGATGAAATATGCCGGAGCGGCTTATCTTATTTGGATCGGGATCAATAGCCTGCTTTCCCGCGGAGGAAATACCGTCACTCTTGATGATCAAACACGACAAATTGTCACTTTTAAAAAAGCGTTTATGCAAGGATTTCTATGTAATCTGCTGAATCCAAAAGCAACCTTATTCTTCCTGGCAATATTTACTCAGGTACTAAACGTCAATTCGGGTGTTGATGAGAAATTATGGTATGCCTTTATTATTTGGAGTCTGTCGGCCATCTATTGGCCATTATTGGTAATATTGATCCAGAGTGCACCAGTTCGCTGCGGATTAGTTAAATCCCAAAAGATTATTGATAAACTGCTTGGCGTTGTTTTGATTGGCTTAGGTGTCAAAGTGGCTCTGGGATAACAGGAGTTCATTCCCTCCCTTTAGGTTTTCAATGAACATAAAAAAGTGCGCTTAATCGAGCGCACCTTTTTATTACTTCAATTAATCAGAATACGGACTAGCTATTAATCTCCGCATGCATTTCCTGTACAGAGGTCACCTGCTCGGTTGGATCTGCGCTCTGTGCCATTGTTGTAGCAAAACCACCATTCAATGTGGTGTCATAATGCACTTTATATTGTAGTGCACTACGGCGAATAAGCTTGGAATCCTCAATCGCCTGACGACCCGCAGTGGTGTTCACAATATAGCTATACTCACCATTTTTGATTCTATCTTGAATATGCGGACGCCCTTCATGAACTTTGTTCACCAAGCGAGGATTGATACCTGCTTCACCTAGTACAACTGCCGTACCGTGAGTCGCATCCAATTCAAAGCCCTGTTTCAGCAACTTAGCAGCCAAATCTACGACCCGGCCTTTATCACCATCACGCACCGACAAAAGAGCTCTGCCACTCTGTTGCATTCTGGAGTTACATCCCAACAGTGCTTTTGAGAAAGCTTCTGCAAAAGTACGGCCAACGCCCATCACTTCCCCGGTTGAGCGCATTTCAGGCCCAAGAATCGGATCCACACCCGGGAATTTGTCGAAAGGCAGTACAACCTCTTTCACCGAGTAGTATGGCGGGATGATCTCCTGAGTTGTGCCCTGCTCTGTCAGAGACTGACCCACCATCACTCGAGCTGCAACTTTCGCCAGTGGCAAACCTGTAGCTTTAGAAACAAATGGTACAGTACGGGCCGCACGAGGGTTGACTTCAATCAGGTAAACCTCGTCGTTCTTAACTGCAAACTGAACATTCATCAAACCACGGACACACAATTCAAACGCCAGTTTTTCTACCTGCTGGCGCATGACATCCTGAATTTCCTGACTCAATGTGTAAGCCGGCAGTGAACAGGCGGAATCACCAGAGTGAACACCTGCCTGCTCAATATGTTCCATAATGCCACCAATCAGCACGCGTTCACCGTCACAGATAGCATCAACATCCACTTCTATTGCATCATCAAGGAAACGATCAAGCAGTACCGGAGCATCATTAGATACACTGACCGCCGTCTGGAAGTAACGACGCAAGTCAGCTTCGTCATATACGATTTCCATCGCACGGCCGCCCAGAACATAAGATGGACGAACTACCAGCGGATAACCTAACGCATTCCCTTTCTCAACCGCTCGTTCAATCGTCGCCACAGTGGCATTTTCTGGTTGTTTCAGGCCAAGACGATTGACCGCCTGTTTGAAACGTTCACGATCTTCAGCACGATCAATCGCATCCGGACTGGTCCCAATAATTGGCACACCTGCGATTTCCAGCTCACGGGCCAATTTCAGTGGGGTCTGCCCGCCATATTGAACAATCACCCCTTTTGGCTGCTCAACACGCACAATTTCAAGCACATCTTCCAAAGTAACCGGTTCGAAATAGAGGCGATCCGAAGTATCATAATCTGTCGAAACTGTTTCCGGGTTACAGTTCACCATGATGGTTTCATAACCATCTTCACGCAGTGCCAGTGATGCATGAACACAACAGTAGTCAAACTCGATCCCTTGTCCAATACGGTTAGGACCACCGCCCAATACCATGATTTTTGGCTTGTCGCTATTCGGATTGGCTTCACACTCATCTTCATAAGTGGAATACATGTATGCGGTATCGGTCGCAAATTCTGCCGCACAGGTATCAACCCGTTTGTAAACCGGATACAGATTATATTTGTGACGCAGCTTGCGGATCTCTTTTTCCGCCACACCGACTAAGTTCGCCAAACGCGCGTCAGCAAAACCTTTGCGTTTCAAATGACGCAGGAAATCGACAGTCAGGCTGTTAATTCCCTGTTCAGCTACTTGCTCTTCCAGTCGCACCAATTCTTCAATTTGCACCAAGAACCAGCGGTCAATATCAGTCAGATTGAAAACACCATCAACCGACATACCGGCACGGAAAGCATCGGCGATATACCAGATACGCTCCGCACCAGCATCTTTCAATTCACGGCGTATTTTGGTCAATGCCTGTGGATCATCCAGACTAACTTTCGGATCAAAGCCAGTTGCTCCCACTTCCAAACCACGCAATGCTTTTTGCATGGACTCCTGCTGAGTACGGCCAATCGCCATCACCTCACCAACAGATTTCATCTGAGTTGTCAGGCGATCATTGGCACCGGCAAATTTCTCGAAATTGAAACGAGGAATTTTAGTCACTACGTAATCAATTGAAGGTTCAAAGGAAGCCGGCGTGCGGCCACCAGTGATATCATTCATCAGTTCATCAAGGGTATAACCTACCGCTAATTTGGCGGCAATTTTGGCAATCGGGAAGCCTGTCGCTTTCGAAGCCAACGCAGAAGAGCGGGAAACGCGTGGGTTCATTTCGATGATAACCAAACGACCATTTTTTGGGTTCACCGCGAACTGTACGTTAGAACCTCCGGTTTCCACACCGATTTCACGCAGTACCGCCATCGAAGCGTTACGCATGATTTGATACTCTTTATCGGTCAGCGTTTGTGCCGGTGCGACGGTGATGGAATCGCCAGTGTGAATCCCCATAGCATCGAAGTTTTCAATTGAGCAGACGATGATGCAGTTATCATTTTTATCACGCACCACCTCCATTTCATACTCTTTCCAGCCAATCAAAGATTCATCAATCAATAGCTCGTTGGTTGGCGAAAGATCTAAACCACGTTCACAAATTTCTTCAAATTCTTCGCGGTTATAGGCAATACCGCCACCACTTCCTCCCATAGTAAAGGAAGGACGGATAATACAAGGAAAACCGACTTTATCTGCGATGGCCAGCGCTTCTTCCATCGAATGGGCGATACCAGAACGTGGGGTTTCCAAGCCTATCTTTTTCATTGCTATATCGAAACGGCGACGATCTTCCGCTTTGTCAATCGCATCTGCGGTGGCACCAATCATCGTCACGCCAAATTCTTTCAAAACCCCCTGACGTTCCAGTTCCAACGCACAGTTCAGCGCAGTTTGTCCACCCATGGTTGGCAAAACCGCATCAGGACGCTCTTTTTCAATGATTTTACGTACCACTTCCCAGTGGATCGGCTCAATATAAGTGGCATCCGCCATGTCTGGATCAGTCATGATGGTGGCAGGGTTTGAGTTCACCAGCACAACACGATAACCTTCTTCCCGTAACGCTTTACAAGCCTGTGCACCTGAGTAGTCGAACTCACAAGCCTGGCCGATAACAATTGGGCCAGCACCCAAGATCAGGATACTTTTAATATCAGTACGTTTTGCCATTTTATTTTCTCCTGATTACTTGGTGTTATGACGATTATTTTGCTGACAATACTGTTTAATCAGCTCGATAAAGTGATCGAACAATGACGCAGTTTCATGTGGGCCAGGGCTGGCTTCCGGGTGCCCCTGGAAGCTGAATGCCGGTTTATCTGTACGATGAATTCCTTGCAACGTACCGTCAAACAGGGATTTATGGGTCACACGCACATTTGCCGGCAGTGATTTTTCATCCACAGCAAAACCGTGGTTCTGTGCCGTAATCATCACAATATTACGATCAAGATCTTTTACCGGATGGTTGCCACCGTGATGACCAAATTTCATTTTCATTGTTTCGGCACCACTCGCCAATGCCAGCAATTGGTGCCCAAGGCAAATACCAAAGATCGGAATATTTATTTCAAGGAAAGTTTTAATTGTTTCAACCGCATAGCCACAAGGCGCTGGGTCACCTGGACCATTGGACAAGAAAATACCATCTGGATTTAACTTTAATACATCCTCAGCCGGTGTCTGAGCGGGAACCACTGTCAGGCGACAGCCACGATCTACCAGCATCCGCAAAATATTGCGTTTTGCGCCAAAGTCATAAGCAACGACATGATAAGGCAGCTCCTGTTCTTGTTTCTCTTCCGGTAACCCATCTGCCAGCGTCCAGCTTCCCTGTAACCATGGATAAACCTGCTCCGTTGTCACCTCTTTTGCTAAATCCATCCCTTCCAACCCTGAGAACGCTTGTGCTTTTTCCAGAGCAACCTGAGCGTCAATCTGCTTACCTGCGATAATACAACCATTCAGTGAGCCTTTTTCCCTCAACAAGCGAGTCAGTTTGCGGGTATCGATATCCGCTATCGCAACAATATTATGGCGTTTAAGGTAATCAGAAAGTGTTTCTTCGCTGCGGAAATTACTGGTTAGTAGTGGTAGATCACGGATTACCAGCCCCTGAGCCTGTACTTTTAGTGATTCTTTATCGACTGAGTTAACACCGACATTACCAATATGGGGATAAGTAAGAGTGACAATTTGGCGGGAATAGGAAGGGTCTGTAAGAATTTCTTGATATCCGGTCATTGAGGTATTGAAAACCACTTCCCCAACTGCCGCCCCTTTAGCCCCTATGGCGCGACCGTGGAATTGGGTTCCGTCTTCCAGAACCAATATAGCTGACTTAATCAAAACACCCTCCAGAGAATAATAAATCACAATTAGTGCATATTAATTCAGATTTGTTCGTCAAAATCAATGCCAAAGCTGCTTTTTAGGCAAAATTTTGGCAAATTGCGCGCATTCTAATGATGAGAAGGATAGTTGTCTACAAAAAATGTTACTTTTATTATTTTTTTGCACACTTCACCGAAAAAACCAACAAAAGAAGACTAAAAACAGAAATAAAGTTAACTTAGAAAACGGTTGCCAGCATAGAAGATTTAATTTTCAGACGAAAAACTGAAAAGAATCATAAAAAGGAGAAAAAATAAGACAATAAAGGTAAAAAATAAGACAAAAATAAGAAAAACCAATGATAATCAAATAAAAATAAACAAAACAACTAAAAATCGCACAATATATAAATTAATTATGCGATATCAGGATGTTATAAAAATACTTTTTTAAAGTAAATCGAGATCCAATACATCTTTCATATCAAAAAGACCTCTATTTTCACCACTTAACCATAATGCTGCCTTCACTGCTCCATTTGCAAATGTCATCCGGCTTGAAGCCTTATGAGTTATTTCAACTCTCTCGCCGATATCTGCAAACATAGCGGTATGTTCACCTACGATATCCCCGGCACGGATGGTGGCAAAACCAATACTTTTCGGATCACGTTCACCGGTATAACCTTCACGAGCATAGACCGCACATTCTTTAAGATCCCGCCCTAAAGCATGGGCAATCGATTCTCCCATCGCTAACGCCGTTCCTGATGGAGCATCCACTTTATGGCGGTGATGTGCTTCGATAATCTCAATATCAGTATATTCACCCATCACTTTCGCCGCTTTTTCCAGTAATTTAAGCACTAAATTCACACCAACACTGAAATTCGCAGCAAATACTATCGGGATATCCGCAGAGGCATCTTTAATCGCCTGTTTACCTTCATCATCAAAGCCTGTGGTACCGATAACCATTGCCTTACTGTTTTGACGGCAAATTTCAAGATGGGCAAGTGTTCCTTCCGGGCGGGTAAAATCGATAAGCACATCAAAATTATCAACAACTTTTTTCAGGTTATCACAAACAGTAACGCCTGTATTACCAATACCCGCCAATTCTCCGGCATCCGTGCCAATCAGAGAAGAGCCTAAGCGTTCTAAAGCTGCACCAAGAGCGACGCCACTTAATTGATGGATAGCCTGTATTAACTGACGCCCCATACGCCCACCAGCACCAACAATAGCAACACGAATTTCTGTATCAGCCATAAGCCCTCACTGTGAATTAGTCCGTTTCCTGATTTAACACAGGCGATCAGTCAGATAAATATTTTAAATCAATATATTATGAGCAATCTCACTCTTAATCTGGCGCAGTACTTTTTAACTAATCTGTTTAACCTCAACACGTAACTCTTTGGGCACTTCGAAAACAATATTCTCTTCTCTGCCATGTAATTCCTCGACAGAATCAGCACCAAGATTTTTCAGCCGCTCAATGACTTGTTGAACTAAAATGTCCGGTGCCGAAGCTCCCGCAGTCACTCCAACCAGAGAAACGCCAGTTATCCATTCTTTTTTAATATCATCAGCAGAATCTATCAGGTAAGCAGGTTTACCAACACGTTGAGCTAACTCCGCAAGGCGGTTAGAGTTAGATGAATTCTTCGAACCAACAACCAATACAACATCAGCATCAGATGCCAGATCCCGTACCGCTTCCTGGCGGTTAGTCGTCGCATAACAGATATCATCTTTACGGGGACCGACAATGTTGGGGAATCGCTCATTAAGCGCATCAATCACTTCTGAAGTATCATCAACTGATAACGTAGTTTGAGTCATAAAACACAAGTTATCTTCATCTTTGACTTTCAGATTCCACACATCTTTAGGAGATTCAACCAGATACATTCCACCATCAGCATTATTGTACTGACCCATTGTCCCTTCAACTTCCGGATGCCCAGCATGACCGATCAGAATAGCTTCTTTGCCTTTGCGGCTGGCTCTGGCCACTTCCATATGGACTTTAGTTACCAAGGGACAAGTCGCATCGAACAGCATTGTCAGATTGCGGGAACGGGCTTCTGCGCGGATCGCCTGTGAAACGCCGTGGGCAGAAAAAATCAGAATCGCATCATCGGGTACTTCTGCGATGTCTTCAATAAAGATAGCCCCCCGCTTGCGCAGGTTATCCACAACATAGCGGTTATGTACAACCTCATGGCGAACATAGATCGGTGCACCATATAATTCCAGAGCACGTTCTACAATACTGATGGCCCGGTCAACGCCGGCACAAAAACCACGAGGGTTAGCCAGCAATATCTGCATGGTTTTTCTCCAACTGTGGATCAATTTCCAACACTTCAATCTCAAATGTGATGTTCTGATCAACTAACGGGTGATTGAAATCAACAGTGACGGACTCCTCTGCCACTTCTTTTACGATGCCTGGCATTTCACTGCCATTCATTGCCGTAAATAACATTATAGTTCCAATTTCAGGAATACCCGTTTCGGCAAAATCACGCGGCGTAAAATATTGGATCAGATCAGGATTCGGTTTACCAAATACTGCTTCACCAGCCAGAGTAAATGTGCGTTTATCTCCCTCTTTCAGACCGGTAAGCTGCTGTTCCAAAGGTGAAGAAAGGGTTCCATCACCTAAACGGAATAATGCAGGTTTGCCCTGATGGTGGGTGGAATCGGCTGTAGAACCATCTTGCAGTTTTAAAGTGAAGTGCAGTAAAACTGCACTATCTGCATGTACCTGCTTTGACATATTACTCAGAACCTATTTTTATTTGCTGCTCTTTATCGTAAAAAGCGAACTTGGGCACTGCCCAAGTTCACTATTCACTCACAAGAACCGCCTGAACAATAACGCCTACTGAAATAGGCTTTTATCCCGCTTTAATTGTCTTTTCATCCGGGCTTGAAAAACTATCAATAATAACCAATGCTGCTCCGATGCATATCGCCATATCAGCGATATTAAAGGTTGGAAAGTGCCAATCACCGACATAAAAATCAATAAAATCAATGACAAAACCATGAACCAACCGGTCAAACAGATTGCCCAATGCTCCACCAATAATCAGGGCATAAGCGATATTACTCAGTTTCTTCTTTGCACTGGAGCGATACATCATCACCATCAATATGACTGAAATAGCAACGGCAATTAATGCAAATAACCAACGCTGCCAGCCGTCTTTATCCGCAAGGAAACTGAAAGCCGCCCCCAAATTCTGGGCATAAGTCAGGTTGAAATAAGGTATTAATGGAACGGATTCATACAGATAAAAGTGTTTCAGCACCAACTGTTTACTACCCAGATCCAGAATCAATACCACGACAACTAACCAAAGCCAGCGAAGGCCAGTGGAGCAAATGGGTCTATTCATCAGGCAAACTTACGCTCTTCGCCGTTACCGGCAACATTAGTTACACAGCGGCCACAAAGTTCTGCATGCTCCGCCACCAATCCCACATCTTTAGCGTAATGCCAGCAACGAGGGCATTTTTCACCATCCGCTTTATGGAAAGCAATTTTCAGGCTGTCGATTTCGCTTTGCTGCGCATCGTCACCCGCCTGTTTATAAGCTGCAACAGAAACCTGAGATGTCAGCAGCACAAAACGCAATTCATCTCCCAGACTGTTCAATTTATCAGCCAGTTCATTATTTGCATACAGAGTGACGGCGGCTTCTAAAGAGCTGCGAATATGTTTATCTGCACGTGCCTGCTCCAGCACTTTGTTGACTTCACCACGAACAGCCAGTAAATCAGCCCAGAAAGCATCATTCATTTGTTCGCCTGCGGCCAAACCAAACAAGCCGTCATACCACTCTTCGGTAAATACATATTGAGCATGTTTACCAGGCAATTCCTTCCAGACTTCATCCGCGGTAAAGGAGAGAATAGGCGCCATCCAGCGAACCAGTGCTTCTGCAATATGATACAGCGCAGTCTGGCAACTGCGGCGAGCCAGACTATCACCCTTCGCGGTATACTGACGGTCTTTAATGATATCGAGATAGAACGACCCCATTTCTACAGAACAGAACTGCATTAAACGCTGAACAACAGAGTGGAAATCATACTCATCGTAACATTTTGTAATGTCTGCTTGAGCAGCCTGAGCACGACCCACAGCCCAGCGATCCAACACCGCCATCTCTTCCGGTTTAACCCTATGTTGTTCCGGATCAAAACCATTCAGGTTTGCCAGCAGAAAACGCGCTGTGTTACGGATACGACGATATGCATCAGCAGAACGTTTCAGGATTTCATCTGATACCGCAATTTCACCGGTGTAATCAGTAGAAGCAACCCACAGACGCAGAATATCCGCCCCTAATTTATTTATCACATCCTGCGGACTGATGGTGTTGCCGATAGACTTAGACATCTTACGGCCCTGACCATCTACAGTGAAGCCGTGTGTCAAGACCTGGCGGTAAGGCGCTTTGCCTTTCATTGCGGTTGAGATCATCAGGGAAGACATAAACCAGCCACGATGCTGATCTGAACCTTCTAGATAGATATCCACAGCGTTGCTCTGGAATTCAGGACGGGCATCAACAACCGATGAATGGGTTGAGCCAGAATCGAACCATACATCCAGAGTATCAAAGATTTTGACATAGTTAGCCGCATCATCACCCAGCAGTTCGGCTGGATCCAGATCCCACCACGCCTGTATACCATCAACTTCAACACGTTTAGCCACTTCTTCCATCAGTTCGATAGTACGTGGATGAAGTTCTTCCGTCTCTTTATGGACAAACAGGGACATAGGCGTACCCCAAGTCCGCTGACGTGAAATACACCAATCAGGACGATTCTCAACCATTGCCTCAATACGGGCCTGCCCCCAGCCTGGGATCCACTGAACACCTTTGATCTCTTTCAGAGATTGCTTGCGCAGACCATTTTGATCCATGCTGACAAACCACTGTGGCGTGGCACGGAAAATGATAGGTGCCTTGTGACGCCAGCAGCAAGGATAGCTATGCTGTAATTTTTCTAGGTGGAGCAACGCATTATTTTCACGCAGGATATTCAGCACAACATCATTCGCCTTAAAGACAAACACGCCATCCAGAGAAGGATAAGTACCTGGCAGATAACAGCCATTCGGACCAACTGGGTTTGCCACTTCCAAACCATATTTCTGACCAATAACAAAATCGTCCGGACCATGACCTGGCGCAGTATGGACAGCACCGGTACCCGCATCCAATGTAACGTGATCACCCAGTACAACTGGTGAATCGAAGCCCATAAACGGATGTTTGAAGCGCAACAGTTCCAACGCAGAACCCGCACAGTGTCCCAGCACGGTCCACGATGTCACACCCGCACGCGTCATCACACTTTCGACCAAATCAGCAGCCAGGATCAAACATTCACCCTCAATCTGTACTAATTGATAGTCAAATTCAGCATGCAAAGCGATCGCCCGGTTAGCCGGTAACGTCCACGGCGTGGTTGTCCAGATCACCAGAGAAACAGGTTGATCTGATGCCTGTACGCCAAATTTCTCGTAAACAGCTGCCGTATCAACAGCGTCAAAACGCACGTCAATAGATGGAGATGTTTTGTCGTAATACTCAACTTCCGCTTCCGCCAATGATGAACCACAATCAGTACACCAGTGAACGGGTTTAGCGCCTTTCAATAAATGTCCATTGGCAATAATACGGCTCAGTGCACGAATAACGTTGGCTTCAGTCTTAAAGTCCATCGTCAGGTATGGGCGATCCCAGTCACCTAATACGCCCAGACGGATAAAGTCTTCCTTCTGACCTTCTATCTGCTCTTTAGCATATTTGCGGCACTCGGCACGGAATTCAGCAGCGGAAAACTTTTCTCCCGGCTTACCAATAATCTGCTCAACCTTAAGCTCAATCGGTAAACCATGGCAATCCCAACCGGGTACATATGGCGAATCATATCCCGCCATCCCTTTGGATTTAATAATAATATCTTTGAGAATCTTATTGACTGAGTGACCAATATGAATGCTGCCATTCGCATAAGGAGGGCCGTCATGCAGAATAAATGTTTTTTTACCGGCTTTTGCTTTACGAATTACCTGATACAACTCATCTTTGTACCAACGTTTTAGCATGTCTGGTTCGCGCTTTGCTAAGTCTCCGCGCATTGGAAACCCTGTTTCTGGTAGGTTCAGGGTATTTTTATAGTCACTCATTCGATTCTCAATTCCAATTTTCCGCTAGATACATGACACTGGTTGCTGTTTAAAAAATGCCTTCGCAGCGACCAAATCATTAGCAATTTGCTGCTTGAGTGCATCAAGAGAAGCAAACCGCTGCTCATTACGCAGTTTTTTGCGTAACACCACATCAATATGACGCCCATACAGATCCATTTGGGTATCAATCAGATGTACTTCAAGTTGTTGGCCCTGACCAGAGACGGTTGGACGTGTACCAATATTGGCAACACCCGGTAAAGGTTTATCTCCCAGGCCATAGACTTCAACGACATAAACGCCCTGTACAGGAGCCACTAAACGTTTTAATGGCAAATTCGCTGTTGGAAAACCAATAGTACTCCCCAGCCGTTTGCCATGAACGACCCGGCCACAAATGCTATATGGATGGCCCAATAATATTTCAGCTAGTACCAAATCATCATCTTGCAGTGCCTGACGGATAGCTGTACTGCTGATCCGCAAGCCACTGTCACAAAAGCTTTCGCTGTTGGTCACGTCAAAACCGTATGTTTCGCCGGCTTGCTGTAGAAAGGCAAAGTCACCACTGCGGGATTTGCCAAAACGAAAGTCATCGCCTACCGCCAGAAACTTAACACCCAATTTTTCCACGAGCAACCGCGAAACAAAGGCTTCTGGCGTATTTGCCGCAAAATTCCTGTCAAATTTCACACATAATAAATAATCCACTCCATACTGGGCGAGATATTTAGCTTTATCCCTCAATCTCGTCAGACGGGCTGGTGTATTATCCTTGGCAAAAACTTCCAAGGGTTGTGGTTCAAAAATCATAACCGTTACTGGTAAACCCAGACGCTGCCCTTCGCGTTTTAAGTGCCTCAATAGTGCTTGATGGCCTCTGTGGACGCCATCAAAATTACCAATCGTCAGCACGCAACCATGGTGATGCGCCCGGATATTACGTATACCGCGAATTAGCTCCATAGCTGGCTCAATACCCTGGAAATTACCAAATTATACCTTGTACAAAGCGCAAGGTTAACCCACCATCATAAGATGGCTAAAATTAATAACCCTGATTCATACAACAAAAACGGGCAGGAATCCCGAAAAATATTTATTTTATTTCTCATTAGGACTATTCAATGAGATTTTTATTGTGAAAGACTGTATTCCAACTAACTAAGCTGATAAAATCCTGCGCCATCACAACGTAACAAGTGCCGCAGTACAACGGCGCTTATTTGCACAAATCCATTGACAAAAGAAGGCTGAACAGGCATATTCCTCGGCCTTTGAATTGTCCTCGATAGAATATATTTGGGAGTTGGACCTTGGCTAATATCAAATCAGCTAAGAAACGCGCCATTCAGTCTGAAAAACGTCGTCAGCATAACGCTAGCCGTCGTTCTATGGTGCGTACCTTCATCAAGAAGGTCTATGCTGCTATCGCCACTGGCGATAAAGAATCTGCACAGAAAGCATTTAATGACATGCAACCTATTGTCGATCGTCACGCCTGTAAAGGTCTGATCCACAAAAATAAAGCAGCACGTCATAAATCTAATCTGGCTGCTCAAATCAACGCAATGTAATCATTTGCGTTTAGATTACTGAAAAACCGGCTTTCGCCGGTTTTTTTGTTGTTTGCAATTATTATCAATTATTTTTTAAGTCCGCTTCTTAGATGGCGCATTAAACAACGCGGAAAAATCTTTATTACACACGCGCTGAACAGCCGGATGTTGAATCATTCGTTCAGCAAAAATCACATAATACTCTTCCTGCACTGCATCCAGCCGGCCAATTTCAGCAATATCGTTGTCAGCAAAAATATCATTGGTATACAAAGACGGCGCAACGAAAATCGCATTATGATACATACCAAACGCTTTCATTAATGCTGCATCATCAAATTCACCCAGAACTTCAACCTGAAGATTTTTATTACGGATCCAAGTCAACAGTTTACGCCCTAACATAGAGCGACGTCCTGGAACCAACAGGCGACGTTCCTCTAAACATTCTGGGAAAGGCTTTTCCGGAACAGGTTGCCGGCAGAAGAAACTGACGTTGCATTCACCCAGTTTTACCGAGAACAACCCTTCCTGCTGGGAAGAATCCACCGGGCAATCAGACAGTATCATATCGAGTTTGTGCTGACTAAGTTGCTCAAGCAGCAATTCATGGGTTGATTCAAAACAGCGCAGATGGATCTGCTCATGTTCCACTACCGCTGTTTCCAATACCTGGCTAACCAGACGTTTGGATAATGCATCAGCAACACCAACATCAAACAACAGGTTGGATTCACGGCTGTAGTTAACAATATCCAGCATCTCCTGACTCAGCATAAACATCTTATCCGCATAGCGGAAAATAAGCTGTCCCAGTTCTGATGGCACCAGACCCCGTCCTTGGCGTTTGAACAGCTTCCCGCCTAAACGCTCCTCCAGTGCTTTTATTTGCCCTGTAATCGTCTGCGGCGTCAGATAAAGCGCTTCTGCCGCCCCAACCACAGATCCTTCCTTGCAAACATGCCAGAAATAATAGAGATGATTAAAATTCAGATGTGACACCCGCATATGTTTTTCCTTGTGTATCGCTTTCGTCTGATAACCAACGCCAGCCATACATTCCTAATTTACCGTTTTACGGCGATTTCCTGTTTTTTCGCTACATAAAATATTCGCGATACAATTTTTTGTTGTACCGCGAGTACAAAAATGAGAGTCAGTTCGGAAATTCTTTCTGAAACTATCAGGCTAAATTAATTAATTTATCACGGCTCTGCCATTACTTTTTCGTTGGTAAGACCATTCGTAACAAGCCATAACCCATTAACGCGGCAGTTGTTGAGCCAATCAGAATTCCCAGACGGGAATAGGTACTGAAAAATTCACCTGCACCTTCAAAAGCCAATCCTGAAATAAAGATGGACATGGTAAAGCCTATCCCACAAAGAACCGAAACAGCAAATATCTGTTTAAGACTAATCCGTTGCGGCAATTTAGCAAATCCTATCTTGATGGAAATATAGCTGAACAGGAAAATTCCCAATGGCTTACCAAGAAACAGAGCCGTCGCAATGCCCAGCGGTAACATATCAGTCAAACCATTTAGCGTAACGCCACTCAGGATCACACCTGCATTGGCAAATGCAAATAACGGCAAAATAAGATACGCCACCCAAGGATGTAATCCATGTTCAAGTGATTCGGAAGGAGAATGACCACTCCGGCAACGCAGAGGAATAAGAAAACCAACGATGACGCCGGCTAATGTTGCATGAACACCCGATTTCAGGATACAGACCCAAAGAATTGTGCCAATAACCAGATAAGCCGATGTTTTTTCGACACCACGCCAATTCATCCAAATCAACGCAGCAATCATTGCTGCCGATAATCCAAGCGCGACCAGGGAAACTGTTTTGGTATAAAACAGAGCGATGATCACAATAACACCCAGATCATCAATAATCGCTAATGCCAGTAGAAAAACCTTAAGTTCTGTTGGTACCCGTTTAGCCAATAGCGCCATCACACCCAGAGCAAATGCAATATCTGTTGCCGCAGGAATAGCCCATCCCTGACGGGTAAACTCATCACCACCGTTAAATAACAGATATATCAGTGCAGGTGCGACCATGCCACCAATAGCCGCTATTACTGGGAATATCGCTTTATCACGTCCCGCCAGAGAACCTTCCAGCAGTTCACGCTTAACTTCCAAACCAACAATTAAAAAGAAGACAGCCATCAAGCCGTCATTTATCCACAACAATAAAGGTTTATTTATCTCCAGTGCAGAAAATTGTACTGCTACCGGAATGTTAAGAAATTGCTGATAAACACTCTGTAATGGCGAATTTGCCATTATCAGCGCAATAATGGCAGCAATGATAAGAAGTAGCCCGCCAGCTGCTTCTAATTTCAGGAATTGACGAATAATTGCTGTCACAATGATTAACCTCTGAAATTGATCGGGTTATGAATAGTACTTCAACTATCATTTCGAAAAAAATCGATTTTATAGCCATAATAATTCGTTATAACCGATCTATTGATGATCTACATCTCAATAAAAGTAGATTATCAACCAGAGGGAGAGCGTTGAATGACGGCTCAATTACCTTACATCAGCACCTATTTCCCGCATTTTAGTTAAAATGCGGTTTAGATCATTTTCTGATAGTGTAAGTTGTACCGCTATATAGAATAAAATATGCGAAGACATAACACACGGCATTTTCCCACCCGTGTATTTTCTCCATTGGCGGCCATTCCGCTACCTTAATATTTACATAATTAAAAATATATTAAGAAGATCCTTAAAATATATAAAAAACTGGAGAAATAAATCAATATTGATTAATCGTCAGAAAATAATCTTTACACCCTATAACTTCTTTTCTCTTAGTCGGAATTATTGAGCAATATTCTTCACTATTAGTAACAATAATTGGCGATATTAGTTGAATCTGATTCTCTTGAAGAAAAGAGATATCAAAATTAACTAATATGTCACCGGCAACCACAGTCTGGCCTTCCATAACTTGCAAATTAAATCCCTTTCCTTGTAAATCTACAGTTTCAATACCAATATGAATCAATAATTCAATCCCTTGTTCGGAAATTAAACCAATAGCATGTCCCGTTGGAGTAATCATTGAAACTTTACCATTAAAAGGCGCTTTCACCACACCTTCGGTAGGAATAATAGCAACACCATCACCAATAATTTTTTCAGAAAAGGTATCATCAGGTACGCTTGAGAGAGGTTTAATTTCACCCGTCATAGGAGAAAGTAATGTGAGTTTTTTAGTTTTCGAAGCGTATAGGTTTTTTAATACCATAGACTCAGTATTAGATTCTAATTTCATTAATAACGTGAGTATAAACGCAACTAAGAAACTACTGCAAATCCCAAATAAAATAAAAAGGAAATTATTACTATCTTTTTCCATATAAAAAGGGAGTGACACCAACCCTGGCATACTAAAAGTAAATATTTTTACAGAGAAAATACCCACAATAGCCCCACCAACTGCTCCACCAATTAATGAAGCATAAAAAGATTTTCTTAATTTAAGAGTCACACCATACATTGCAGGCTCAGTGATCCCTAAAAAAGCAGAGAATGAGGCTGAATAAGCTAATGACTTCATCTGTCTATCTTTTATTTTAATTGCAACTGCCAATGTAGCACCCGCTTGTGCAATATTACTGACGAAGCTAATTGGTAATAACATAAAATCGTATCCGAGAGATTTAAAGTTAGCAAAAACACTCGGTAAAAAAGCATAATGCATCCCAGTAATGACCAAAACAGGTATCAGCCCTCCTAGCAATAATCCGGCAAATGGTCCAACTACAGAAAATAACTCTAAAATCACCTTCTCAAGATACAGGCCAATTGCATTTCCTAACGGCGCAGCAATAATTAATAAAATTGGCACGGAAATCAATAAGACTAATAATGGCGTAAATATTAACTTTAATACTACCGGAATAAATCTGTCTACCCATCGATGAATATAACTAAGCAACCAAACACCTAAAATAATTGGAATAGCAGTGTAGTTATAATGAATAGCTGGAACAGAGATACCAAACACATCGAGATATCCACCGCCGGATGCGATTATAAGATCAGATAATGTTGGATAAATTAAAATACACGCTAACGTTGCCGCAATAAATTCGTTAGTTTTAAATTTTCTTGCCGCTGAAAAGGCAAGAAGAACAGGCAAAAAATACAGAGGCGCATCAGAAAGAATATATAATAATTTATACTCATTACTCTCCGCTGAAACCCAGTTCATCATATAGAAGAAAATCAATCCGCCTTTCAGTAATCCAGCGCCGACTATCACCGGCAATATGGGAACAAATATACCTGAAATTATATCGAAAATATGACTTATCCGGCTTTTATTTTGGTCATCACAGCCACTTTCATTCTCTTTTAATTGCTTAATTATTTCACTAAATATTTCAACAACTCTATTACCAATAATTATTTGCAACTGTCCACTGTGGAAGCGTGCCCCCATAATTCCCTGCATTTTCTTTATTGCAGCAATATCTACTCTACTATCATCTATAACATTAAAACGTAATCTGGTAACACAATGCCAACTTTTATTTATATTTCCCTCTCCCCCGATAAATATAATAATATCTTTCGCAATGTCTTTATAATTCATTTCTACCACCCACATCTAATCTTTTGTTAAAAAAATCGAAAACACATAAATCCATTTATCTCATATTATTTAAATTAATACTTGTCTACAAACCTGTTTGACGGTTCACTTACTATAAATCTCTGGCCTTATAACTATCATTGACCACCCGTTCTATATGAATCACCAAATAAATCAGTTCATCATCGGGAACTTTCCACTGATATTTTTCTCGCAGATATTTTATTAATTTCACTGCACAGTTGTAACTTTTGAAATACTTTTCCTCTATCAATTCTTGCAATGAGAAATCCATTTCAATAGCAGACGAATGCTGATTTTTATTTTGTCTGATCAAGAAATATCGCAGATGAGTAATAAAACGAGAATAATTCACTGACGTTGAATCAAGGTTAACATGAAAATAGTAGTGAATGAGTTTAACAGTTTTATTAATTAAATTCGTTAATTTTAATGTGTCCCCCATCGTTTGCCCTTCATATTGAGCATTAACGAAATGTAAGGCAATCAATGAGGCTTCTATCGGCGGTAATGGCGTTTCAATCTGGTTATTAATATGAATAAGCACCTGTTTGCCGATTTCATATTCTAACGGATAAAGATGAGGAATCTCCCACTGCAAGACATTACCAATCTGATACCCTTTGCGCACACGCTCAAATGCGAAGTTTAAATGTTCTGACAAAGTAATGAGTAATGAATCGTTAAGAGGCCTGGCAAGAAAATCTTTACCTAATGTGATAATTTTTTCAGTTAGCTCTATAACTGAAACAGGGATAGTAGAAAGGATCTGATTTATCTTATAGTGTTTTTCGACAGTAAAAATTTTTGCAACATCTTGAATATGCAGCCTGTCCCCTTTTTTCCGATTAAATCCTATGCCCTTATCCATAAGAATCATTTCATTATTATTCTCATCAATAGCAAGAACGACATTATTATTTATGAGTTTTATTATCGTTAACAAAAGGTGTACCTTAAGGATAAACTATTATCAGCCCTAACCTATAGAATAGGTAAAATATATCCGTAACCTGGTTGTGCCTGATCTAGTCAGTCCTAGTCATTGACACTCTTGTTCACTAATTCATATAGATATTCCATCTTTCAGGCTAAGGTATAATTTTTATAAAGTCAATGACACAACAACAAGCGCAGTTTACTTGGAACATTTATGATAAGTATCACATTTTTGCCAAAATTACGCTTAATGACTTGCAAGTATCATAAGGAATAACTAATTTCTAGATATTAATCTAGGCTTGTTACCGACTTAGTTGCGACTGATGTCGGGCAAAACCTAATCCATTATCGGCAATGTCCCTATTCCAGGGCTATTAGATGGTGGGTTAGGTTTTTTTTTGACTTAAATTCGGCCTTTCGCTGTTTTCAACTTAATTCAAAGAAGGGGAAGTCTAATGAGGTACGAAAGTCTGGCTGATCAGATAGTCAGCACAATAGGTGGGAAAGAGAATATATCCAGCCTTGTCCATTGTGCTACACGTTTACGATTTAAACTTAAAGATAGAAACTTAGCCAACAGCGAATTACTCAAGCAAGTTACAGGAATTATCACCGTAGTAGAGAGTGGTGGGCAATATCAGGTGGTTATTGGTAGCCATGTAGGCGATGTCTACGATGATATTAATAATAAATATTTACAAGAGAATGCGGAAAAAAACGAGGTTAAACAAAATGTAACTTCACAGCAAGAGATAAAAAAAGAGAATACAAAAGGTTTAAAACGTATTTTTGATGTAGCAATTGATATTATTTCCAGTATTTTTACACCACTATTAGGCGTGCTGGTCGCTGCCGGGTTAATTAAAGGAATACTCGCTTTATCCAACGTGTTTGATTGGATGAGTGTAGACAGTGGCACCTATAAAATCTTATTCGCTACCGGCGATGCAATGCTTTATTTCATGCCTATTTTATTAGGGTATACTGCCGGTAAGCGGTTTGGCGGAACCCCTTTTATTACTATGGTTATTGGGGCGGCATTAACCTATCCAACAATGACCGAAACATTTAAACTTTCGCAAGCCACCCCAGGCCTTCACCTAGATTTCCTTGGTATTCCCATTACTTTCATTAATTACAGCTCAACAGTTGTTCCTATTATTTTATCCGCATGGTTTAGTTGTTTTCTGGAGAAGAAACTAAATAGTTGGTTTCACGCCTCTTTCAAGATATTTATTACGCCTTTCCTGTGCCTGTTGATTACCGTTCCTTTGACCTTTCTGGTAATTGGCCCTGTAGCAACAGAACTCAGTAATGGTCTGGCGGCAGGCTATCTCTTTTTCTATCAACTAAACCCGGTCATTGCAGGGATCCTGATGGGAGCAATATGGCAAGTTTGTGTCATTTTCGGTCTGCACTGGGGACTCATCCCAATAATAATCAACAATATGATGACACAGGGAAAAGATATGCTCTCCCCACTGCTCCAGCCAGCAATATTTGGTCAGGCAGGTGCAACACTGGGGGTCTTTTTACGTACACGCGATAAGAATATGAAAACGTTATCAGGAACTGCATTCATATCAAGTCTCTTTGGCATTACGGAGCCGTCTATTTATGGTGTGACATTGCCACTGAAACGTCCATTTATTATCGGTTGTATTGGCGGTGCACTTGGTGGCGCTGTTGTCGGTTTCTATTCAGGGACAGCACATAATTTCGGTGGTATGGGTGTCTTTGCATTTACCTCATTTATTTCTCCGGCAGGAATAGACAACGCTTTCTGGAGTGTCATCTTAGGTTCACTGGGTTCATTCATTTTCTCCTGTATCGCAACCTATTTATTCGGCGTACCGTCAGAGGCTAAAGTTTCACAAAGTATATCCGCACAACAAATTAATTTAAACGCCGATAAAAAACATCGTATTAAGACAATATCACCCAAGTTTAACAAGTAATAAAGAGAGGAAAACCATGAAAAAACAATTTCCAGAAGAGTTCCTTTGGGGAGGCGCATTAGCGGCAAATCAGGCCGAAGGCGCTTATCAAACAGGTGGAAAAGGGTTATCAACCTCAGATATGCAACCTCACGGCGTCATTGGCCCCAGTATAGAACGCAATCTGGGCGATTTTCATATTAAGGATATTGGTATTGATTTTTACCATCGTTATCCTGACGATATTGCGCTGTTTGCTGAAATGGGATTTAAATGCCTGAGAACATCTATTGCCTGGACACGTATATTTCCTGAAGGGGATGAAGAAACACCGAACGAAAATGGTCTGGCCTTTTATGATCGCCTTTTTGATGAAATGAGAAAATATCATATTCAGCCGTTAATTACGCTTTCTCATTTTGAAATGCCTTATGGCTTAGTAAAAAAATATGGCGGTTGGGGAAATCGTAAGATAATTGAGTTTTTTGATCGTTATGCCAGAACTGTTTTTGAGCGTTACAAACATAAAGTAAAATACTGGCTGACATTCAATGAAATTAACATGTCGTTATTTTCTTGCTTTACTGGCGCAGGCTTATCGGAAAACAGTAAAATTCAGGATATTTATCAGGCGCTACACCATCAGCTCGTTGCCAGTGCCAAAGCAGTTAAAGCCTGCCATGAAATTATTCCCGATGCAAAAATTGGTAATATGGTAGCGGCAATATCTCACTACCCATTAACTTGTCATCCTGATGATGTATTAGAATCATTGAAAAAGAATAGAGAATGGCTGTTCTTTTTTGATGTACAGGCTCGTGGGTATTATCCATCTTATATGACACGTCTGTTTAAAGAGCAGAATATTACGCTCGATATAACAAATGAAGATACACAAATACTCAAAGAAACCGTCGATTTCCTTTCTTTCAGTTACTACATGAGCTGTTGTGCAACGACAGATCCGGAAATAACCAAAAACGCAGGAAATCTGATTAACCCGGTGAAAAATCCTTATTTATCCAGCTCAGAATGGGGATGGCAAATAGATCCTCAGGGCCTTCGTTATCTGCTTAATATGCTATATGACCGTTACCAGAAGCCACTGTTTATTGTCGAAAACGGTTTGGGTGCCAGAGATATTATTCAAGACGATGGCACTATTATTGATGATTATCGTATTCAATATCTCAACGATCATCTATTCCAGATACGGGAAGCCATCGAAGATGGTGTCCAGTTATTAGGATATACCTCATGGGGGCCAATAGATTTGGTCAGCGCCTCTACTGCGGAAATGTCAAAACGATACGGGTTTATTTATGTCGATCGAGATGACCAAGGCAATGGCACGCTGGAACGGCGGCGTAAAAAAAGTTTTAGTTGGTTTCAAGATGTTATAAACAGTCACGGGAATATTCTTAAAGCTCCAGGGGTAAAAAATGAAAATAGCCAATAAATTTCTTTTCGCCATGTTTCCACTTATTTTTCTTTATAGTAATGCGGTAGCGGCAGAAAATGACTGTAACGCATATAATGACCTTTTACCTAGAGGGCCGGAAACACCTTCGGTTGCATCCGTATGCGATACCGTCTTTCCTGAATGGGGCGGTTTCAGGAAAAAAATGGCAGATCATGGCTTTTACGCAAATTTTCAAATGCTAACAAACCTGACCTACGATCTTGCAAGAAATTGGAAAAATACGCCTAACCCTAACTATATGGGGCAGCAATTAACCACCGGGAACATGGTGATTACAGAACTTACCTATGATTTATCGCGGATTGGTTTTACTGATAAAGCACAGCTACGCGTAGGTCTAAACTACGCCTACAATAATTTTAAAAATAATGGTCAAGATGGGCATCCTTATATTTCAGCCTTTTCTATTAACCAACCTCTATTTAACGATCGGGTGATATTAAATTACGGCTATACCACAATGCTCTCGCATTTCTATGGGCTGTTTTTGGGTAGCAGTACCGCATCATCAGCGTTGGGACCAACGAGTGTGATGTTGTCCCAGGCAGGCTTGCCAAGTACAAAACCAAGCCCATCGATAGATATTCGGTTTTTATCAGAAAATAAACGTTGGTATGACCATATTGGGGTTGCCAGAAGCCAAAGCTCCGAAGGTTTAAGAGCAGACTCAAAATATAATACTTACGGTCTGCGCTGGAAAGTTCCCAGTGCAGGTACATTGGTCATCAATGAATTAGGTTATCGTGTTAATGCCAATGAAACGGAAAATATGATCTGGATTCGAGGAGGATCGGTATTCAATAAAACACCTTATTTTAACTATAACACCTCGAAATATAAGGATTATACCTACTCCCACTATATTGCGGCTACCCGCCAGATAACCAAGCCAGATGCATCAATGCCTTTCCGGGGCTGGTATGTTGATGGCAAAGCCAATTATGCACCAAAGGATCGCAATCTGTTCAATGCCGACGTTTCATTATCACTGTTTAACATTGGCCTATTCGATTCACGGCCAAACGATATGCTGACTCTTGGTTTGTCATACAACAAGTTCAGTGATGATGCGAAAAATTACTTTGCCCGCAATGGTCAAGTTGCTGAGAGCTATAGCGCAACCGCTTCCACAGCGTATACGTACCGCGTTTCCAATGGGATCTATTGGACAAACAGCTTATCGTATACTCATCATCCATCGGTGACGCCAAAAGAGGATGATGCTTACAATTTACTCACACAAATTACCTTTAGTTTATGATCCTCCGCCAGAGCAAAAAGTCCTCGTATAAAAGCGAGGACTTTATCAGTAATCTGAGCTTTGTTTATAAACGTAACTCTTAGAGATACCGGCTCTATTTGGTCAAATCATCAAAAAATTTCTTTACACCATCGAAGAAACTTTTAGAACGTGGGCTGTTGGTTTCGCCACCAGTGCCGCCTAAAGATTCACCCAATTCACGCAGTAATTCTTTCTGTTTTTCGTTCAATTTAACCGGCGTTTCTACGACTACCCGGCACAATAAATCACCCTGAACGCCACCACGGACAGATTTAACCCCTTTGCTTTTCATGCGGAACATTTTACCTGTCTGAGTTTCAGCAGGTATTTTCAGTTTCACACGGCCATCAAGGGTTGGGACTTCGATTTCTCCACCCAGTGCTGCCATTGCAAAGTTAACCGGCACTTCACAATAGAGATTATTTTCTTCACGCTCGAAAATATGGTGCTTTTTCACCTGTACTTGAACATACAAATCACCTGCCGGCGCGCCCTTACCACCCGCTTCACCCTCACCACTCAGGCGAATGCGGTCACCGGTGTCCACACCCGCCGGGATCTTAACAGACAGTGTTTTATATTTTTCGACACGACCATGACCATGACACTTGTTACAAGAATCTTTAATGATCTGACCACGACCATGACAATGTGGGCAGGGTTGCTGAACGGTGAAGAAACCCTGACGCATATGAACCTGACCAGAACCCTGACAGGTTGAACAGGTAACAGGGCTGGTACCTGCTTTAGCACCACTGCCACGACAGCTATCACAGGTTTCCAGTGTCGGGATACGGATCTCTTTGGTCACACCACGAACCGCTTCTTCCAGTGTCAGTTCCATGCTGTAACGCAAATCAGCACCGCGGCTTGGACGCTGCTGGCGACGACCACCACCGAAGATATCACCGAAAACGTCACCAAAGATATCACTGAAATCAGCACCGCCACCCCCGCCCATGCCACCTTGCTCGAAAGCAGCATGACCATATTGGTCATAAGCAGCCCGTTTCTGCTCATCAGTCAGAATTTCATAGGCTTCTTTAACTTCTTTGAATTTGCCTTCTGCATCTTTGTCACCCTGATTACGATCAGGATGATATTTCATTGCCAGCCGCTTATAGGCTTTTTTAATCTCTTTTTCGTCCGCTGTTTTGGCAACCCCCAAAACCTCGTAACAATCTCTCTTTGCCATCTCTTATTTTACCCTTAACATGCGCGCACGGGCGCAGAGTTCCCTCAACGCCCGTGCCGGTTAATCAGCAACAGTCGTCATAACTGTCACCGCGCCCGCTAAGGGCAATTATTTTTTGTCTTTAACTTCTTCGAATTCAGCGTCTACAACGTTGTCATCTTTTTTCGCGTTGTCACCCGCGTCTGCTGCGCCAGACTGAGCCTGCTGTTGAGCAATTTCCAACAGTTTGGCGGAAGCCTGAACCAGAGCCTGAATTTTCGCTTCGATATCAGCTTTGTCTTCGCCTTTAGCCGCAGTTTCCAATGCAGTTACCGCGCTTTCAATGGCGGTTTTATCTTCTGCCGGCAGTTTGTCACCCGCTTCTTCTACTTGTTTACGAGTACCGTGAACAAGTTGATCTGCTTGGTTACGCGTCTGTACCAACTCTTCAAACTTACGATCAGATTCAGCGTTGGCTTCTGCGTCACGCACCATCTGTTGGATCTCTTCCTCATTCAAACCGGAAGAAGCCTTGATGGTGATCTGCTGTTCGCGGCCACTGTTTTTGTCTTTAGCAGAAACATGCAGAATACCGTCAGCATCAATGTCAAAAGTCACTTCAATCTGAGGCATACCACGAGGTGCCGGCTGAATACCATCGAGATTGAACTGCCCCAGAGATTTATTATCGTTAGAGCGTTTACGTTCACCCTGCAACACATGGATGGTTACCGCAGACTGGTTATCTTCTGCCGTAGAGAACACCTGGCTGTGTTTCGTTGGGATAGTGGTATTTTTCGTAATGAGAGAAGTCATTACGCCACCCATCGTTTCGATACCCAAAGACAGAGGTGTTACGTCCAGAAGCAATACGTCTTTCACATCACCAGCCAGAACACCGCCCTGTACCGCAGCACCTATCGCTACCGCTTCGTCAGGGTTCACATCTTTACGTGGTTCTTTACCGAAGAAGTCAGCAACCACTTTCTGCACCATTGGCATACGGGTCTGACCACCCACCAGAATCACATCTTGCACATCAGAAACTGACAGGCCAGCATCTTGCAATGCAACCCGTACAGGTTCCATAGAACGTTTAACCAAGTCTTCTACCAGTGATTCCAGTTTCGCACGGGTCACTTTGATGTTCATGTGCTTAGGACCAGTTGCATCCGCAGTAATGTACGGCAGGTTAACATCGGTCTGCTGTGCAGAAGAAAGCTCAATTTTTGCTTTTTCCGCCGCTTCTTTCAGACGTTGCATTGCCAGTGGATCATTACGCAGATCCATGCCCTGATCTTTCTTAAATTCGTCAACCAGATAGTTGATCATACGGCTGTCGAAGTCTTCACCACCCAAGTGAGTATCACCATTGGTTGCAAGAACTTCATAGGTTTTTTCGCCGTCAACTTCATCAATTTCGATAATAGAGATATCGAAAGTACCACCACCAAGGTCATAAACTGCGATAGTACGGTTACCTACTTCTCTGTCCAAGCCGTAAGCCAGTGCAGCCGCAGTAGGTTCGTTGATAATACGTTTTACTTCCAGACCTGCGATACGACCTGCGTCTTTTGTTGCCTGACGTTGAGCATCATTGAAATAAGCAGGTACAGTGATTACTGCTTCAGTTACCGGCTCACCCAGGTAGTCTTCAGCTGTTTTCTTCATTTTCTTCAGAACTTCAGCAGAAACCTGAGGAGGAGCCATTTTCTGGTCTTTCACTTCCAGCCATGCGTCACCGTTATCTGCCGCAATGATTTTGTATGGCATGATAGCGACATCGCGTTGTGCTTCATCGTCTTGGAAACGACGACCAATCAGACGCTTAATAGCAAACAGCGTATTTTGCGGGTTAGTAACAGCCTGACGTTTAGCCGGTTGACCAACCAAGGTTTCGCCATCCTGGGTATATGCAATAATGGAAGGAGTTGTACGATCACCTTCGCTGTTTTCCAGTACACGAGCTGTCGTGCCATCCATAATAGCTACACAAGAGTTGGTAGTTCCCAGGTCGATACCAATAATTTTACCCATCTAAACGCCTCCACAAGAAATTCATAATCAGTCAAGTTGCTAATCAATATGAGGATGGTTATCAGCTTTTCAACGGCACCTATTTTTATTGCCTCTATGCGATTCCTCACCTTTGCTTATATACATCAGCTGTATAGGACAGCGATTAGCAACTGCGGTTGATTATAAGATGGGGCCGTTAAAACCATCATCAAGGGGGGGAGTGAAAAAAAAACCTTTTTATTATTTCTCAGGTTATTGTTTCCTTGCTGACAGATCATTATGATTCGCCACCTTTGCTATTTATTACTTTTACGATTTTCTTTCAGAGGACTTATGAGCACTAATCAGTTGGCAAATCCCGGCCCTTTAGGTTTGATGGGTTTCGGCATGACAACCATTCTGCTTAACCTGCACAACGCAGGTTTCTTTCCACAGGCATCAGTTATCCTGAGCATGGGCATTTTTTATGGCGGTCTGGCCCAAATACTGGCGGGGCTTTTTGAATATAAGAAAGGCAATACTTTTGCCGCAACGGCTTTCACCTCTTATGGGCTGTTTTGGCTCAGTTTGGTCGGGTTATTGTTTCTGCCAAAAATGGGACTGGCAGAAGCCACCAGCAGTCAATATTTGGCGGTATACCTTGGCTTATGGGGTGTTTTTACTCTGTTTATGTTCTTTGGCACCTTCAAAACTAACCGCGTACTCCAGTTTATCTTTGGTGGCCTGACACTGTTATTCGCTTTGTTAGCCATTGGCAACTTTACCGGAAACACCGCTCTTCTGACGATTGCCGGTTATGAAGGAATAATTTGTGGTGCCACCGCATTTTATCTGGCAATGGCGGAAGTACTGAATGAACAGTATGGCCGCACTATTCTGCCTATCGGCGAGATAAAACAGTCATAAACCGCAGGTTGGAAGCGGGAAGGTTCTTCCATTCCCGCTTTCAATCCAGTAGAGCGTATTGCCATCTTAAAGCACCTGCCATTTCATTGCCTATAGGGTTTCAACCAGACTCGCACCATCCGTAGCCTGACACACATAAATGGTTTCTTTCAGACCTGTCGAGGCAAAATAGTGCTGTTCTACCGCAGCTTTAACGACATCAACTAATGTTTGTGGCACTAAAGCTACCACACAGCCACCAAATCCCCCTCCGGTCATTCTCACGCCACCTTGTTTACCGATAGCTTGCTTCACAATATCAACCAAGATATCAATTTCAGGTACGGTAATTTCAAAGTCATCACGCATTGACTGATGTGATTGTGTCATGAGTTCTGCTATTAATGGCATATCACCCCCTGCCATTAACGCTTTTGCTGCCAAAAGTGTACGCTCATTTTCTGTGATCACATGGCGTGCACGTTTAGCGACTACCCCATCAAGCTCAGAAATACGCTTTTTAAATTCATCCATTGTCACATCCCGCAAAGCTTTAACACCAAATAATGCCGCTGCTTGCTCACATTGAGTCCGACGTATATTATATTCACTATCAACCAATTCTCGTTTCTTATTTGAATTAATAATAATAACCGCTATATCTTTAGGCATAGACACAGCCTGAGTGGTTAAATGCCGGCAATCAATTAATAACGCATAATTATTTTTCCCTTCTGCTGAAATTAATTGATCCATAATGCCGCAATGACAACCCACAAATTCATTTTCCGCTTGCTGTCCATTTAGCGCAATTTCTGTTTGGCTAATGGTTAAGTGGTAAAGGGTTTTAAATGTTTGACCAATAGCCGTTTCCAATGCGGCCGATGAGCTTAATCCCGCGCCCTGCGGTACATTTCCAGTCACTACAATATCTGCCCCTTTAAATGCATATCCACGATGGAGCAGATACTTCACAACCCCTCGAATATAATTGGCCCACATTTTACTTTCGTGAAATATAATAGGTTGACTGATATCAAATTCATCTAATTGATTACCATAATCAATTGAAACAACACGAATAATATTGTCCTGCCGTTTCGCCGCAGCAACCACAACTTGGTAATTAATGGCACATGGTAATACGAAGCCATCATTATAATCAGTGTGCTCTCCAATCAAATTAACCCGACCTGGCGCTTGAATAATATGCGTCGGTGTATAATGGAATACTGAATTAAAAATATCTTTAGTGCAATTAATTAAAGTTTTCATTACGTTATTCTCAAATATAGCGTTAACCGCACGATACTTTCAATGAAATATCGCCACCGAGCATAATCACTTTTGCTCTTTATAATGCACGTCACTCAAAGCACGCAAAATTTGAGCTGATTGCTCTGCGGTTAAATCACGTTGCGTTTCAGCAAACATTTCATAACCCACCATGAATTTTCGCACGGTAGCAGACCGCAATAATGGCGGATAGAAAAGTGCATGTAATTGCCAATGTTCAATATCTGTATCTTGTTCAAAAAATGGGGCAAAATGCCAGCCCATAGAATAAGGAAAAGAACTTTGAAATAAATTGTCATAACGACTGGTGAGTTTTTTAAGTGCGACCGCTAAATCACCGCGTTGTTCATCTGTTAATTCATTCATACGACGAACATGAACTTTAGGTAACAACATGGTTTCATAGGGCCATGCTGCCCAATAAGGCACAACCGCCAACCAATGCATGGTATTAACCACGACTCGCTCACCATCAACTAATTCAGCCTGAACATAATCCACCAGTAAGTTAGAATTATGTTCCTGGTAATAAGCTCGCAACTGTTTATCTTTACGCTCAATTTCATTTGGCAAAAAACTATTTGCCCAGATTTGCCCATGCGGATGAGGCTGAGAACACCCCATTGTTTCTCCCTTATTCTCAAATAATTGCACCCAGAGATATTCTTTACCCAGTATTTCAATTTGTTCATTCCAGGTATCAATTAATTGACGAATTTGTTCAACAGACAATTCAGGCAATGTTTTACTGTGATCAGGAGAAAAACAGATCACGCGGCTTAATCCCCGTACTCCTTGCATTTTAAATAACGGGTGATGCGATTGTGGTACCTCAGGCGAATCTGGTATTAAAGCCGAAAAATCATTATTGAAAACAAACGTTGCTTGATAAGCAGGATTTTGCTCACCGGAAATACGCACGTTTGATGGACAAAGGAAACATTGCTCATCATAGTTTGGGATATCGTCTATTAATGACTGCTCATCTTGACCACTCCATGGCCGCTTCATTCGATGGGGAGAGACCAAAACCCATTGGCCGGTTAGAGGGTTATAACGACGATGGGGATGTTCAACAGGATTAAATTTAGACATAACAGTCTCGACTTTATTTATATTTTCCAACATCATTTGTGAAAATATTTGTTAATACTTGGACTGACCGCAGTGTAACAATGGGCCTCAATACCAATCTGAGATATCAATCACGCATACGAATAAAAGCAAGTATCAAGAATTGTATTTAATGATGACCTTGTAACTCTAAATTGCATCCCAACCAAATGGTAACGTTTACAATCCCATAACAAATAAACCCGTCATTTCCTCTTTGTCGAATCCTCTTTGGTAGCACAATGACCAATTATGCCCTGTAAATCATATTAGTGGCACGACTTATAGGAAAGCGTGACTTATAGTCCGTGGTTTGATAAGTAACATCGTTCGATACTTATCAGATGAAAAAGCCTAATACGATAAAATCTATTTTTGGACAAAGAGTTAGATATATCAGAGTGACATCTGGTATGTCTCAGGAAGCTTTTGCTGATAAATGTGGGCTTGATCGTACCTATATCAGCGGTATTGAACGTGGAGTCAGGAATCCCACGCTTGAAGTTATCAATGTCATCGCAAATGGTTTGCAGATCGAGTTGAAAGATCTGTTTGATTTTAGTGCGGAAAAAAAGAGTTAACTGATTTTATTTGCACATCGTTTTATTACCTTTTTGTTTTGTCATTTCCTTCTGGAAGATTTTATTTTTTTGCCAATTTCACCGAGTGATATAAAACATGTTGAGGTAGCTCATCTCGTTGATGAGCTACGCCATTTTGCTCTACAGCCACTTACCCTCTGTGTACCTCGAAGGCCATATCTCGGCAGGGTCGCAATCTAAAGCATCTGCAATGAGCTGCTGCCCTTTAGGCCAACGGCGTTGCAAGGTATTGGCAAGGGTCGATGAGGCTAACCCTGCCTTTCTTGAAACTGCGGCTAACGATGTTCCTCGTTTTTTTAGTGCTGCTATGATGTCTGCTGGGTGCCAGTCCTGATTTTTCACTATTAATCCTCCACGTTACGGATAACTTTGATATGAAAAGATAAATCGTTACATAGTAGACTATAAGTCACATATGATAACATAACTTACCGAGAAAAGTGACTTATAGTCCGTGGTCTGATAAGTAACATAATTCGATACTTATTAGATGAAAAAGCCAAATGCTGTAAAATCCATTTTTGGACAAAGAGTTAGGCATCTCAGACAGTCGTCTGGGATGTCTCAGGAAGCCTTTGCCGATAAATGTGGAATTGATCGTACCTATATCAGCGGCATTGAGCGGGGGATCAGAAATCCTACGCTTGAAATCATCAATATCATTGCAAGTGGTTTGCAAATTGAGCTAACAGAGCTGTTTGATTTCAGTGTAAAACCAAAAGGCTAGCTGTATCTTTCGCTTTATTTCTTGGGAGTTTTCTTATTTTTTGTTGGAATGAATGATGGTGTTAACTCTGAATGAAATTGAACAAACAGGTTAATGGTGATTGGCAAGTACGATTGAGGAAATGTCACGGTGAGTAAATTGCATAAAGGCATGAGTCAAGAAGCGTTCGAGAATGGTTATTTTTACGCAGTTGAACTGCGACAATTTGCTAAATCTTTGGGAATTACACCAGGTAATTTAAAAAAGAATGAGCTTGAGCTGCATATTCGGTCACGTTTATTTGGTTATTCTGGCGATTTACCGATTGTGATACCCAATAAAAGAGATCGTGCCGGTCGGGATTTACTCACCCTGAAAAGTTTGGTCATAAATTATGTGAGTGACAGGCAAAGGGAAAAAACAAGCGTTGGAAATATGGCAAGAGCTGAAAGAGAAAAACTTACCTAAAACGTACCTCGCTTATAAACAGAATAAATAATCAGCTGGGGCGTAGTTTATAGAGAGAGAATCAGGTTCTCCCTCTATAAATGGTTCTATTAGATATTGATGATTTGCTGGCTACCTTTCCGTTCAATTTTTATTGTCAGTTTACCCGATGGTGTCTCTGACAACTGATTACGAACATAGGTGATATCTTTAGGAAGGACCTTCTGACCATTGACTTCCAGTACAACATCACCGTTCTTCAAGCCAAATTTTTCAATATCTTTTGGCTCGTTGTAAAATATTTCTACTTTATTATTAAAATAGCGAACTGCAATCGTGCGCAGTAATTTACTATCATAACGGGTGAAATTCTTGGCGTTAAAACAGAGCAACATTTTATTGGGGATAAATAGATAGTCATCAAAACGAGAGAGGAAACTCATACCGAGATAGTATTGGTCATTTTTATTTTCGCTGACTCTCAGACGACCAACAGGCAGTTGTTGTAAATAAAAGCCGTCAATCAGGTACTCTTTGCTACTATCAAGTCCGCTGGCTGAGGCATATTTAACATTGATTCCTTCATAAATTTTATCTTTATGTTCTTTTTTCAGATATGTGATAAATTCCTGAGAAACATAGCTGTAATCGGCCCCGGTATCTACATTGAAAATGACATTAGAAACCTGGATTGCGGGAGATTTCCCGTAGCTGTCACTGTAAGGTTCACATTGCTGATAATTCAGGATTGAAGGTGCATGGTGCCATACTGTCAGGGTATGGTTCAAATTATTCACTTCCCAGTTTAATTGGCGGAAAGTATCAATCCCAAGGATACCATCCAGCTTCTGACCAATGGATTGATTGAAAAGATTCATATCAATGCCAATCCAGGGATCGGAAGCCGGAACACTATAATTACCGATGGTAAGAGCAAGCGGTTGCCATAATGTCAGATCATCTTTATGTAATCGTTTTTCACTGGTTGTAATTAATCCATCGGATAACATATGGTGGAATGTCACCGGTATGTTTGATTCTGGCGTGATTTGGGTCAGTGTCTTAGCCAGTTCATTGTCGATGAAGGTATAACTGGCCCCGGTATCCAGCAGGAATTGATATTTTTTACCGGAGATCGTGACAGGAACTATGATCGAGGTAGGTTGATGGATATTCAGTTTAGTAGAGAGTGCCGGCTTATTTTCTCCGGGAATATGGATTTTTCCTATATGACTACAGCCGGTGATCAGTGTCAGTAAACCAGCGGTAATAAGTGCTTGGCAGGTTATTTTTCCCTGTTTTTTCATAGGATTGGATTCCTTTTCTGTGGTGTGGAAGATGAAAGTCGATGGTTCAATAAAAGTTCAATATGGTGCAATGGAAGCAAATTAAGATGTAGCGGCATGGCGTGGTGCCAATACAGGTTAGCTTTGTTTCGAATATTATTATCCGCTTCTTTGCTAAAACCAAAGATAAACAACCACATCATTATACTTGGTTAACATAAAATTCAGTCAGTTACTGTGTAGTTACGATTATGGCGTCTGGCTTGTCGATATTCACGGTCTAAGGTAGCGTTGAAAGCCGTTTAGTATTAAGTCACGGCTTTAATTATGATTTTATGCTTGAAGTGATTTTCCACCTTAATTGCAGGTATCGCCAATGTTGTTCAACGCATCAATGACTAATTGCCAGAATCGTTGTTGATCGAGTTTTACCGCAACCTGGGTATGGCAATCTTCTGGTGGTGGAAAACGGAAATCCACCACGGTCATACCGACGGTTAAAGTACCGTTCAGTTCAATATTGACCGGCACTTTTTGTGTCGTCATCACCGTAGGATCGATCACATAAGCGACGGCACAAGGATCATGTATTGGAGGGCAATTGAAGCCGTGTTTCTCCTGATAACTTTTGCCGTAGAACTCCAGCATGTCCACGACAAACCGGGAAGCTTTGGTATTGATACGTGAAATCGCCTTGGTGATTTCTTGTGTGGCTCGTGCCTGATGTGTCAGATCCAGGCCAACCATCGTCAGCGGCCATTTTTCATTGAAAACAATATGTGCTGCTTCTGGATCAACTTTGATATTGAATTCTGCAACTGCACTTCTGTTAGCCGTGTGATATCCACCTCCCATTAAAACAACTTCTTTTACCCGCTCGACGATCTGTGGTGCTTTACGGACAGCGAGAGCAATATTGGTCAGACTGCCGACAGGAACCAGTGTTACTGTTTTGGGTGGATGAGACATGATGGTATCAATGATCAGATCCGTCGCGTGACGAGGATCAAGCGTCCGTGAGTGTTTCGGGATTTTCACGCCTCCCAGACCCGATTCGCCGTGAATATCCGGTGCTGTTTCGAGATCACGGACCAATGGGCGATGACAGCCTGCGGCAAAGGGCACCCCGTTAATACCGGCAATATGCGCTATCGCCAGCGCGTTACGAGTGACTTTATCCAATGTCTGATTACCGGCAACAGTGGTGACGGCTAATAGCTCAATATCAGGATTACCATGTGCCAGTAACATCGCAATGGCGTCATCATGTCCCGGATCGCAATCAAGAATAATTTTTTTGGTGGTCATTTTTACTCCTTACTAGAAAAAGTGATATAAAAAATGAGAATAATCCAGTTAAAAAATCTATTCCGTGATGAGATCTCAGGTCTGCGTGAGGGTGCTCATAAATAATTAATAAAATGCTTCATAATTGTGATTTTATTAGCATATAAACGAAAATTGAGTTGTATAACCAGTTTGAGTGTGATTCTTATATAGTTTCGCTATGGAATTGGCGGGCAATATCTACTTCGGATTTATTGTTAATCTCTTAATAATTGCGAGGACTGGAATGGATATTCATGTGGATAGATTGTCAGCAGTGATTGAATCTGTGGCAACCAGTGAATTTTATCCTAATTTACTTAGTTGGTTGGAACAATTTATTGCCTTTGATAACGCCATTGTCTATGCCTTTGAGCAAGACTCTCCTCCACGTTGTTTAAGTAAAGCAGAGAAGAAAAACAGCGATGCGGTAAACCAGATTTATCAACAGGGTGCTTATCTGCAAGATCCTTTCTATCAGGCTTTGATAAAGGGGGTTGAGACTGATCTGTTTACCTTACGGGAACTCGTGCCTACAGGATTTTATCATACTGATTACTATCTAAATTTTTATCGTAAGACCGGCTGGCGGGATGAAGCGGGCGTTTTGCTGAAACTCTCTCCTCAAAGGCAGCTTGGCCTGTTTTTTGGTAATGAAAATCAGCCATTTTTCATGCAAAAACAGCACCAGAAAAACCTGCAAACAGCGCTGGAAATTGTTCGCAGTGTCACCCGGTTACATGGTGAAATGGTGCAGCAAGCCTCTTCTGCTGACATGGTTTGTCTGGATACCCAGTCCCGTTATGCTTTGACGCCAAGGGAATGTGAGATTGTTGAATTAATATTGCAAGGTAAAGGCTCGCCACAGATTGCTGAAAAACTGTTTATCAGTACTGGAACGGTGAAAAACCACCGGAAAAATATTTATCAAAAACTGCAAATCAGATCACAAGCAGAGCTGTTTAGCCTGTTTTTGACGTCTCCTGTGCGTTATTTCGCTTGAGTCACAATTGTTAATACCGTGTTGCAAATATCCCTAAAGGGACATGGTGATGTGACTCCGCACTACAGATAATCCGGTGATTATGTCAGATGCTAACTGGGGTATCACATGAACAATAATATTGATTCATTAACTTATTATGCAACGACCAAGAAATATGATCTTCGTTTTCCGATATTAAAAGAAGATCTGGATGTGGATGTTGTCATTATCGGCGGTGGATTTTCCGGTATCAATACCGCGCTTGAACTGGCGGAAAAAGGCATCACCAATATTGCGATTCTGGAAGGGCGTCATCTTGGCTATGGTGGTACTGGCCGTAATGGTGGTCAGGTTATGGCGGGTATTGGTCATGACTTGGAAGTGATCAAACGACATGTTGGTGAAAAAGGGCTGGAGACGATCTTTAAGATCAGCAACCTCGGCGCGGGTATTATTCGTGATCGTATTGCGAAATATAACATTGATGCTGATCTCTGCCGTGGTTATGGCTATCTTGGTTTTAATCAGCGGCAGGAAAAAACGTTACGTGGCTGGTTGAAAGATTTCCAGGCGGTTTCTCCTGATGAAGAAATTGAGCTGTATACCGGCTCTGATGTGAAAAAAGTTGTGGGTTCTGATGTCTATACCTGCGCGTTGAAGCATATGGGGGGTGGGCATGTTCACTCCCTGAACCTGTTATTGGGTGAAGCTAAAGCCGCGACAGGACTTGGCGTAAAAATCTTTGAGAACAGCCAGGTGCTGAATGTTGAATATGGTTCTAGGGTGACGGTTCGTACCTCAATGGGATCTGTTCGCGCCAATAAAATGCTGTGGGCTTGTAACGGTTTCCTTAATGGCCTTGAGCCGTATATCTACAAGAAGACAATTAACACTTATGCCTTCCAGCTAATGACGGAAGAATTATCGGATGATTTGATCGAGAAAATCAGCCCAATCCGTGGTGCATACAGTGATATTCGTCCGGTTATCGATTACTACCGGGTGACTAACGAAAATCGCCTATTGTTCGGCAGTACAACGCCTTTCATTGAACACATTCCATCGGATTTGAAAGCCTGGAACCGCCATTTGATGCTGAAGGTTTTCCCCTATCTGAAAGATGTGAAAATTGAATTGGCATGGGGAGGACCATTATGTTGCAGCGCCAACCTGTTCCCGCAAATCGGCTCTTTGCCGCAGCATAATAATGTGTTCTACGTGCAGGGATATTCCGGCTTTGGGGTAACGCCAAGCCATATCGTTTGTAAGGTCCTGGCGGAGGGGATAAGTGAAGGATCTGAGCGTTATGACCTGATGAGCTCAATTCCTCATGCGAACATTATTGGCAAAGATACGTTACGACATCTGATGGTGTCGGCGGGTAAGATCTGGCATCAAACGTCAGGGTACTGGAAAGGCCGCCGTTAACTTATTGAGATTTTTGGTATCAATAGCGTTCACTGAACGATCTATAAATTCTTTTATTTGAAGCGAGAACATCATGATTAAATCTCTTTTATTGAACAAATCACTGCCTGAACTATTGGACATTGGTAGCGTAAGCAATCTGGGTTCTACCGTTGTGGAAGGTGATCCACAGGCAAGTATTGCAATGATATTTGGCGAACCGACTGATAACCTGACTTGCGGCATTTTCGCCTGTACCCGTGGCAAATTCAGTATGGTGTACCCGTTTGATGAGCATGCAACCGTTTCGGAAGGTTCGGTAAAACTGACCGATGTGAAAACCGGTGAGACAGTTGAATATCATCCGGGGGACTCCTGGTTTACCGCGAAAGGAACTGAAGTGCTGTGGGAAGTGACCGCAGACCGTTTTGTGAAGCATTATCTGGCTTGTGTTAAAGGTTAAAAAGCACCCGTTTGATCAGAGGTAAGTTAAGTAATGAGTGATATAACCCTGTTACAGCAGGTTACGGCCTTTCTGCAACGCAATCATGGTCATTATATTCATGGTCAGTTAGTCAGTGGTCAGGGGAATGAAACATTTTCCGTGGTGAACCCTGCGACTGATGAAGTTATTGCGACAGTGAATCAAGGTGGTGAAGCGGAAGTCAATGCAGCTATGCAAACGGCACATGCTGCATTTCATGGTGTGTGGGCGCAAACTTCACCTATGGAGCGTGGTAACTGCCTGAATCGTCTGGCAGATCTGTTACTGGTACATCGGGAAGAACTGGCGCAATTAGAAAGTGTTTGCTCTGGTAAAACGATCCAATTGTCCCGCATGCTGGAAATTGATTCTTCTGTTCAGTTCCTGCGTTATTTTGCCGGATGGTCAAGTAAGATCAGCGGTGAAACGCTGAATGTTTCTTTGCCCTCTTTTAAAGGTGAACAATACACGGCGTTTACCCGTCGTGAGCCGATTGGTGTTGTGGCAGGGATCATTCCGTGGAATTTCTCCATTATCGTTGCCATCTGGAAAATGGCGGCTGCACTGACCTGTGGTTGTACCATTGTGTTGAAACCAAGTGAATACACCCCGCTGACCATGCTCAGGGTGGCTGAATTGGCAAAAGAAGCGGGTATTCCTGATGGTGTCATCAATGTGGTTAATGGTTCAGGCTCAGTATTGGGTCCTGTGCTGATAAGTCATCCATTGTGTGCCAAAGTGACTTTCACTGGATCTGTGCCAACCGGTATTGCCGTGGGTAAATCAGCGATAGAGCAGGGATTGACCCGCGTCACGTTGGAGCTGGGTGGCAAAAACGGCGCAGCGTTTTTGGCAGATATGTCTGTTGAAAAGATCGTTGATGGTATTCTGGAAGCGGGTTATCTCAATCAAGGGCAAATTTGTGCTGCGGCTGAACGTTTCTATATTCCTGCCGGCCACATGGATGAAGTGCTGAAATTGTTGTCTGAAAGACTTGCTGCAATGAACATGGGTTCCCCGCTGGATGAATCAACGGAAATGGGACCGCTGGCGAACAAAGAGCACTATAACAAGATACTGTCCCTGTTTGACAAAGCTCGTCAGGAAGGCAGTGAAATTGTTTATGGTGGTTATGCTCTGGAAAGACCTGGTTGTTTTGTGGCGCCAACCGTTATTCGTGCTAACAGCCCGGAAGATTCGTTGATGAAGGAAGAGACATTTGGTCCTGTGGGCACTTTCCTTAGTTATAACGATGAGGAAGAGCTGATTGGGTTGATGAACAGCACGCCGTTTGGTTTAGCGGCGAGTTTATGGACCAATGATCTGGGCAAAGCTATGCGTATGATCCCACGTATTGAAGCCGGGACTGTTTGGGTTAATATGCATACATTCCTTGATCCGGCATTACCGTTCGGTGGTACGAAATCTTCAGGTATTGGCCGTGAATTCGGTAGCGCCTTTATTGAGCACTATACTGAATTGAAATCGGTTATGGTTCGTTATTGATTTTATTTCGGAATTAGAAAAAGGGTGGCCCCTGAGTAGTAAAAGGGGCAACCTATTTTGTTCAATATCAAGAAAATCAGAAAAAATACAGCGTTAAGCTTCTCTGGTGATTAATACCAGGTCTATCAACCGGGCAAGGTAACTAGGTTGAATAAAGCTTTAGTGATTTAGCTAATATAAAACCGGTTTCTAGCGAGATTATCGGCATCTTTTGTGACCTAAACTACATAAGACGAAAGAAAGATGGACAATCAAGCCCGTTGTCGGTTCACTGAAGGCAGCATTCTGTTACCGGAAGGCTATCAGGAACAGACGGTAAACATCCTCATCGCGCCCGAGGCCCCGGCGCTGAATATCTCGCGTGATCAGTTAATCGAAGGCGAAGATCTCCCCGGTTACCTCACCCGTCAAAAAGGTCTGTTGAAAAACGGTCTGCGCAACTGGCAATTATTGGAAGAGCAGCCCGCGACGCTGGGCGATAACTTGCGGCAGGGCACCGCGCTGCTTTCCCGTTATCGGCCCAAAAAAGGCCAACAAGTCTATCAATATCAGGCCGTAATTCCGGCTGGATGAGAAAAAAATGCTGATTTTCACCCTGTCATCCCCGCAGAAATTCACCGATGCTCAACGGCAGTGGCTGGATGACGGCCTGAAAAGTTTCCAGTTCTAGGGCGGGGACGTTATGCCAGAAGCTGCACGACTCGGAGACACGATAGGCCATGCCAGCGCCATGGCGGGACTGATGGTGGGAACCGTCATCGGTTCATTAATTTCAGCTGCCGGGGGGATTCTCGCCGGGGCCCTCTTTGTGGCCGGATTGGCCGCATCCTGTATCGGGGTGGGCGTTTTGCTGATTGGTGCCGCCATTGCGGTGGGCATGGCTGCGGGTTATTTAGGCGACATGGCGCGTGACTGGACGGCTCAGGGCCTGATGGCATGGCATCAGGATGCGCGGGGGTTGCGCTGTGATTACCAGTGGGAACAGGGCGAAGCGGGCCTGTGGCGGGTGATTGCGCAACAAACCAGTGAAGGGGCGGGCTATCGGCTGGAATCGGCCCTGTCATCAACCGACTATGATTTCAGGCAAAACCTGCGTTATGCGGGCCAATACTTTGACAACGAGACCGGGCTGCATTTTAATACGTTTAGGTATTATGCCCTGAATCCGCTGAGTTGGATCGATCCTTGGGAGTTGCTCCCAAGGCACCATTATCTTTGCCTGATGGCTATAAAGGACGAATAGATAGATTTAATGTTGGTAGTGGAACTTCATTTGAAATTCATGTATATGCTCCCAGCGGAAAAGAGGTTGGTATATATGGACCTGATGGTTTCTTTAATAAGCATGGAACTATCGCGAATGAGGTTAAAATTCCTAAAAATGTTTCTGATACATTAAAACGGTATTTCTGTTGATGAATTAAGAAAAATAGGAAAGCTTCCTCATAAAGGTATTTCTGGTAGCAGGAAATCTGTTAAGGAATATTCTGAAAAAATTAGAAATAATCGGCGTGCGGGATGTTAATGATTATTCTCATGGAGATTGGCTAATTGATGGAATATTATTATCAAGTGATAGTCTCTTAATGCATGAGATTATATTTACAGGCTCATATCTCCACCCAGTTCAGCCGCTTAACCAATTGAGCCAAGGCCAGCGCTTCAATGTGGGTTAATTGAATATTCTGCAAATGTTCAATCACCACTTTCATTTTATCCCCTCCCTTATCCCGCATTGTACTCAGCCAGCACCTCACACATCCGCAGCTTAATCTCCCGCAGCTAGGCTTGTTGGTATTTGCTGTTGCTGTGTAGCCTCACTGTCCGGGAATATTAGACCACAACAAACTGATAGCTTCGGGAAGTACGCTGCGGCTTTTTTTAACATGTCCCTCTCTTCGGTTATCCACTCAGTTCTTTCTGCAAGTCATTTTATATGACTCAGAGGTGTCTACGAAACCCGTGTCGATTCAACCCACAACCCTTTTGATTACCTGCCTGAAACTGATGGAAATCGATTTTGATGTAGAAACGGCCAATCAGCAGTGGTTAGTTTTTCATGGTTATAATTTCATTAAATGACTATTTACAGATTTTACTATTAGGCGTAGCATTGGGAGATTGATTGCTTTCTATACGATAGTTATCCGGTGTGAGTCATCTTAGTCACTTACTCCTTCTAAATTGCGTTGTTTTGGATGGTTATTCTCCATCTAATCAAGGTCAAGCAAACTGATGAACAATTATTTTTAATCTATCCAATGAAAGGAGCATAACAATACTTAACTCGTTATAGAACAATCTTTGAGTTCCTTTAGCACTAACTAAAGAGGAAAGACTATGAAAGGTCACAATAGATTATCGTTATTCACGCTTTTACTGTTCACTGCCAGCGCGGCGGCATTTTCGGTGCAGAACAATTGGCCCGGCACGAAAGTAGGCGAACCAACACCTAAAGTCAAAGGGATCCCCCAAGCTCTGGCAAGGAATCTGGCTAACTTTGACGACCTTGATTTCCGTGTCTACACAGACCAAAGATGGTGGGAGCTACATAAGAGCCATGCCATGGACATTATTGTTCACTATCCTGATGGTCATACTACTAAGGGCATTCGAAAGCATATTGAAGATCTGAAGTATATGTGGACATTTGCCCCTGATAACCGAATTACAGAGCACCCGGTACGGTTTGGTACTGCTGATGCGGAATGGACCGCTGTAACGGGGTTTGATGATGGGACATTTACGAAACCCATGGTTCTCGCGGATGGTAAGGTGATTCAACCTACAGGTAAGGCGTATCACCTCCCCATGGTAACACTTGGGCATTGGAACAAAAAAGGGGTGATGGATGAAGAGTATCTGTTCTGGGACGATGCTGAACTTATGAAACAGATAGGTGTTAGTAATTGATTCAACAACTTCGTACGGACTTGCTTAAGGGCGAGTCCGTAAATGTTGCAATGTACATGTTTGGGTTTTCCCCAATGGTGGTTGAGAGCATGATAACTTGCATGCGCAATTCTTTACAAAACCGGCTAGGCAGAAAAAGGCTTTGATCTGACAGTCAGCAAATGCATAAAAGTTTTCGATACTTCAAGTCTATTTCCCTCCCGTCAGATCGATGAAACTATCTGTGACATATGAAGCTTAGTCCGATAATGACCAAGCTGTCTCTTGTGCGACTTCTATTGGTCGGCCACCATGTTTTATGAGCTATCCGATCAATTACAAGTGTCGAGTAATAAACCCACAGGAAACCAGCTCGGTGCGGTTGGTGACTTTAGTTTTGGCAAAGATATTACGCAGGTGGGTTTTTACCGTAGACAGGGAAATATCAAGTACTTGAGCAATACGTTTGTTACTTGATCCTTCTCTTACCAGGTTAATAATTTCCTGCTCTTTCGCAGTCAGAATAGCCGGTGTTTCAGGTAGTAAATCTCTGGCGGCTAATTCAATTAGTGGCAAGATAGTACTGAGGCGGTTAAGGTCTTTTGGGGTAAATGGCATATCCTGTAATAGAGAAACACCGGCAATAATCCGGTTATGCTGGCGGATAAATATTTCCACAATGTCCTGTATGTTATTTGGCAACATAAATTCATGGTAATACTTATTATTCTTCGTAAGTGTTTGTTGATCCATGCCAACCATATTTATCCCATTTTGCTGATAATTGGCAGGTCTTAATGGATCTAAATGCTGGAAATGCGCCAGATAATTTTCATGTGTTGCGTCTGAAATACCGTACAGAATGTAATTCTCAGGGTGTAACTCATTGTTCACCAGATAGAATGCTGCTGCTGAGATAGGAACCAGATGGGCAATGGTGTTCAGGCAGCTACTGATTAAGGCATTTGCACGGCTTGCCGGGAGTACGGTAGACAAAAAAGTTCTCTCTTTAGAATGTACCTAACTGGATAAATCAATATCGATGATTAGTTAAATACTAATTAAAATGCAAAATTAACACAAAACAAACATATTAATAATGTGATGTAGATTGCAATAAACGAAATTTCCTAAGGTGATGGTAACTCACTAATAACACTATGTTGGTACATATCTGAAATAATTTCTTTATATATTAATAAACGGATCTGTTTTTTATTGATTGATATTTAAATGGTTATTTTTATTTTCCTCTATCTGTTTGTATTTTTCATCATACTTATTCAGTCACTCATCTCCCTTTGGATATCGTTCTTTAGGGCGATGGTCGGTATTCCCGTTCACTTTCTATAGTGTATTTACCCTCAATAAAGTTTACAAAAAATTTACATATGAACTGTTGTGAGCGTTATTTTTACGACTGGAATAAAAGGGAACATGATGAATATGTCAACACGGCTTACTTCGCACATTGAAAAGGGCGTGGTGGGGTTTCCTACCACACTGGCAAGCTCTGTCGGGGTTATCATGGCAAGCCCGGTTATTCTGACTGCGACAAGTGGTTTTGGCATCGGTGGTGATACGTTCGCCCTGGCAATGCTGATCAGTTTTATCATGATGCAGGCTCAGGTAACGACGTTTGCTGAGGCGGCAGCTATTTTGCCTACATCCGGCTCTGTCTATGATTATATCTCTTGTGGGATGGGACGGTTCTGGGCGATTACCGGCGCGCTTTCAGCTTACTTAATTGTCCATATTTTTGCTGGTACGGCAGAAACGATCCTGTCCGGCGTTATGACGTTAGTTAATTTTGAGAACCTCAATACGGTGATAGAAAGCCATAACGCGTCGTGGATGGTGGGGGTTGGGCTGGTTATCACATTCGGATTACTGAATGCGCTGGGTATTGAAGCGTTCGGTAAAGTCGAAATTGTGCTGACATTCTGCATGTGGAGCACGTTGGTTATTTTCAGTATTTGTGGGTTATTGATACCGTTTGCTGTGCCGCTGGAGAGTTGGTTTGGTGACGAGCTGAATCTGGGCGATCCATTGGCGGTACTGAGTCTGGTGGGTATGGCGATGTTTATGTTTGTCGGCTGTGAGCTGGTGACACCGATGGCGCCTGAAATTAAAAACTCGGCAAGAGTGATTCCGCGAGCAATGATGACGGGCTTGTGTGGCGTGGCTTTTTGTATGGGTATATATGGGGCGTCAATCAGTCATCAGGTAGAGAATGTGCTGGTGGATGCAGAAAATAATGTTCGTTTACTGGAAACACCAATGGCGATCCCTGCTTTTGCCGGTCAGGTGATGGGTGATTTTGGTAAATATTGGATTGGTATCGGATTATTACTGGCGGGAGCGGCAACGATTAATACCCTGATGGCGGCGGTGCCTCGTATTCTCTACGGTATGGCATTGGATGGCGCATTGCCGCGGATTTTCGCTTACCTGCATCCACGTTTTAAGACACCAATATTTGGGATTCTGGTTGCCGTAATGATCCCTTGTTTACATGCCTTTATTATTCAGGGTGATTTGAGCCGGATTATGCCGTTGGTGCTGGCTGCCGTATGTGCTTGGTGTGTGGCTTATTTGCTGGTGACATGTTCGGTGATATTACTGCGTATCCGCAGGCCTGATTTGCATCGTGCCTATAAATCACCGTTTTTCCCGTTACTTCAGATCATCTCCAGTGTGGGGATTATCCTGGCGATTATTCATATCACTCCGCCGGGAATGAACCCAAGTGAAGTGTATATTCCATTCGCCATCATATTGGGTCTGACTGCCTGCTATGCTCTATTCTGGACGTTATGTGTACAACGGGTGAATCCGTTTAAACCGGTACCCGTTGAGTTGGTGCTTTCGCATACTTTTGCTAAAGGTGAATTGCCGGAGGTGAAACTTGAGCCGCTTCGCTCCCTTGTCTGATCGTGTGTGGCGACGGTTGAATAAGCCCCGCTATCCTGCCGGCTATCAGGCCGGTGTTACCCTGAGCCGGTTGGAACAGAATCTTTCACCTTATTGTTGCGAGCGTTTATCAGCAAAAAGTATGCAAATCATTTTGCCTGATGGATTGCAGATTGAAGTTTATGAAAAGCCGAAGGCGTTATTTCTGGCTCACATTGTCAGTTGTTATTTTCGTTTACAGGGAATAACGTCACTTAAGGAAAAAATAGTTATTAAAGCCAAAGTTAAAGGGATATTTCGGCGAAAAACAGTGATTTATTATTGTTGTCATGGTGCAGAATTTGGGCAACAGGTTATTGATTTACTTAATCAGTATCCGTTAATTGGTGAAACGTTGGCGGAATTAGATTTTCGGGATCTCACATTGAATATTCATCAGGGGCAATGGCAGTTTGAGATGGAGCATTTTGCCGCTTCTGAGATTGTCAGCCGGTTGCCAGCCAGTCGTCGTTATTTACGCCTGACGGCTGAACAACGTCATCTGTTGCTCAGTACATTGCTGATGTTTAGTCAATTAATGGGAAAGCTTTAATTTAGGCAATTTCTCTGCATTGTGAATATCAGAAAAAACAGCAAGTTGAGTCTATACGTGAAATTTATTGGAACATATAAGCAATATGATGTGATGGACGCTAACACAATTGAGTCATAGTAAAGGACAAAATATCAAACTTACCCTTTAAATCATCAAGTAGGATTTAACCCATACGGGTATGTATATAATCCAGTAAATTTATATTCATCCTCATGATGAAAGAGGTATATCCACAATAAATCGTATTCCTATGTATAAACTAAGATAACGATCACAAATATTCAGGTAAATTTATTGAAATCTCTTATCGAATAATTATTATGCCAGCTAAACTTATATATAGTAGATGTAAAAATTTAGAATAATATAAATAGGAAAATTTAAATATCAGTTACCATTCCAGAATCTATCTAACATTTATTCAATTTCGGAGGAAATTATTATGTCCAGAACAGGTGAGCAATATATTGAGAGCTTGCGTGATGGAAGAACCATTTTTCTCAATGGAGAAAAGATCACTAATCACGTAGATCATCCTGCTTTTCGGAATGCAATCAGGAGTGTTGCTTCACTTTATGATTACCAGGCAGAACATGCTGATCGAATGACATTCAAAACGCCTGATGGTAAGAGCGTAGGATTATATTGGGAGCTTCCTGTTACCCGAGAGAAATTGATTGCCAGAGGTGAGGCAGCGTATGCTTGGGCAATGCAGAGTTGTGGCTGGTTAGGTCGAAGCCCAGATCATGTTTCTGCTGCTGTCACCGGCATGATAACTCACCTGGAATTATTTGAGGAATATTCCCCAGAAAGGGCAGAGGCATTAAGAAATTACTATTCATATGCTCGCGATAAAGATATTTATTTGGCTTTTACATTAGTTAACCCACAAGGCGATCGATCTAAAACGCCCAGTGAGCATATAAAAAACGTATTTCATACTCTTGGTGTGCTGGAGGAAAAACCGCAAGGGATCATTGTTCGAGGGGCAAAGATGTTAGGGACCGCAGCCGTCCTTGCAGAAGAGGTTTTTGTTGGTGTGTTCAATCCACTCAAAGAATTCGTTGATGATAAATATGCGTTGTCTTTTGCGTTACCGTTGAATACGAAAGGGATAAAAATTCTTTCCAGAAAGTCCTATGAAATGGGAAGCAATAAATTTGATTCTCCTTTATCACACCAATTTGACGAAAATGATGCTGTAGTTTATTTCGACGATGTTTTCGTTCCGTGGGAAAGAGTTTTTGTTTATAAAAATACGGGAATGTGTCGCGACCAATTCCAGGTAACTGCTGCTGATGTTTTAATGGATGTTCAAGGCATGGCACGGTATGCCGTTAAGCTGCATTTCTTGTCGGGTTTGGCCCATTCAGTGACTGAAGCCACTGGTGTCAATGAGTTTCCTGCTGTTCGAGAATCATTAGCTGAACTTGCGTGTTATGCCACTAATATGGAAGGACTCTTTCGGGGCTTGCTTAATAATCCTGATAGACATAATGAATACTATATTCCCAATCGATTACAACTATATGCTTGCCAGGTTGTACTACAGTCAATTTATCCAAAGGTAGTAGAAAACATCAGAAAACTCTCAGGAGGTGGTGTGATTATGTTACCGTCAAGTTATGTTGACTTGGCAAACCCAGAAATCCGTGACTTAATAGAAAAAACGCAATATTCAACCTCATTAGCACCGATTGAACGAGTGAAATTATTGAAATTAGTGTGGGATGCCATTGGCTCTGAGTTTGCATCACGTCATACTCAATATGAAATGTTCTATTCTGGCGCGCATTTTGTTGCTCTGTCTCGTCTTTATGATAAATATGATTGGGATTTTGCCAAGAGTATGAGCAGAGGGATTTTAGATTCTATTGATGTGAGCTAAATTCTGTATTTAATTCCAGATGCAGTTAATCGTCTTAATTTTTATAAAATTTTAAGATGCGGGATGAAATATATCCCGTTTCTTTGCTAAAGATGCGTCGTTTAATTGCTTAAAAAGCAGATTCTATCAAAATTATCTCAATGCGCTGAATTATTCATATATCTATCCGTGCATTTTGCTAGAGAATTAATTTCTCTGAAATATTTTCACATATTTATCTTCGTATAGAAAAGTCAGCACACAATTTATGCTATTGATAATAGTAATCTCAGGCAGGAAAATGCCAGTTGGCAGTAATGTGTTCAGTATGTCTGGTTCATATTGGTGGGCACCGAAGGGAGGAGAGCCGGAATGGTTGATTCGTGAGTTTGCTAAAGTGAAGAAAAAACCATTTCATTTTTATCTACAGGCGGGTTTGTTTGAAGTCAGCCGGGGTGATCGGGAGAGCATTTTGCCTAATAACCGCCACATGAAAAAAACGTTATTGCAGAAGGGTTATCCGGTTGAATCCAGTGAAGTCTCCAGTGGTCACAATTATATCTCATGGTGTGAGACGCTTTATCACCGAACACCGTCGTTGGTAACAAAATAGTAAATTGGATCTATTTTCTTCACATAATTGTCACATAGTTTATTTAGTATCCCTTTATCAGACTTAAAGATGATTTTTACTCCGATTGTTTTCTCATTAAGGAAATTCTATGTCCAAAAAGTATACGAAAAGTTTGGTTGCAGTGATGATGTCAGCTTTAATTTCAGGTGTCAGTTTACCCGTGTTGGCAGCTGGTAATCAGGATGCTAATCAAATTATGGTGGAAGGTCGGGCAATAAAAGGGAATATTACGGAATTTGGTGGTGCTCGCCGTATGACTCAAAATCAGACTGAGGCATTGAAAGCGGCAATTAATAATCATAAGGCCAAGAATGTTATTCTGTTTATTGGTGATGGTATGGGGGATTCTGAAATTACTATCGCCCGAAACTATGCGGAAGGCGCTGGTGGATTTTTCAAAGGGATCGATGCCTTACCATTCACTGGTCAATATACTCACTATTCTCTGGATAAAAAGACCCATAAACCCAACTATGCGACTGACTCAGCCGCTTCTGCCACTGCCTGGGCTTCCGGTATAAAAACCTATAATGGCGCACTGGGAGTTGATGTATTTGGTAAAGATCATCAAACTTTGCTTGAGCTGGCAAAAATGAATGGCAAAGCGACAGGTAACGTAACAACGGCGTCAATTCAGGATGCAACACCGGCGGCACTTTATGCACATGTGACCAGCCGTAAGTGTTATGGCCCAAAAGAGACAACTGAAAAATGCCCGACTAATGCACTGGAAAATAGTGGGCGCGGGTCTATCACCGAGCAATTGCTGATGGCTCGTGCTGATCTCACATTGGGAGGCGGTGCCAAGACTTTCGCCCAGAAATCGGTTGCTGGCGCTGGAAAGGGTAAAACGTTGGAAGAGCAGGCACGGGAACAGGGCTATCAGTTGGTAAGAGATGTTAAGTCTCTGACATCAATTACTGAAGCAAACCAGGAAAAACCGCTGTTGGGCCTGTTCCATGAAAGCAATATGGATATTGCTTGGGAAGGGCCTAAAGCGGTTTATCACGGTAATATTGATAACCCACCGGTGAGCTGTAAAGTTAACTCCAAACGGGATCCTGATGCGCCAACGTTGGCACAGATGACGCAGAAGGCAATTGATCTGCTGCAAGTGAATAAGAATGGCTTTTTCCTGCAAGTGGAGAGCGCTTCTATCGATAAGCAGGATCACAAAGCTAACCCTTGTGGGCAGATTGGGGAAACCGTCGTATTGGATCAGGCGGTGCAAGTTGGTCTGAAATATGCCCGCGAACATGGTGATACGTTGGTTATTGTTACAGCCGATCATGCCCACTCTAGCCAAATTATAGAAGCTGATGTGAAATCTCCGGGGTTAACTCAGGCATTAATTACCAAAGATGGTTCAATAATGGCGGTTAGCTACAGTGACTCTGAGGGTGAAGATCAGGAACATACTGGTACTCAGATTCGGGTTGCTGCTTATGGTCCTCAGGCCCCCAATGTTGTTGGTCTGACTGACCAGACAGACTTGCATTTCACCATACGTGATGCAATGGAGTTGAAGTAATTTTTGCCAGATGATGTGTTGAGTGGTAAAAAGTTGAGAGTAAGGTTTTTTTAAGATCCCGCCCGTTAGTCAGATTTTCTGATTAGCGGGTAGACCTGTGTACAAGTCTCATAACCCCAAATACCCTACAAATCCGATAAAACGGTTAACATCGTTATGTCAGACATTCGCCTGTATATGCTGTAAACCGGATCCATTTTAGAGAGTCTCAATATATTGAGCTATCGATTAAATAACATGTCTAAGTAGTTCATTCCCTATTTTTTATAACCAATATTGATATGCCAGATATTGGTTTGCATCGCCTGTTTTTTAGATTAAATGGTTATATTTCTATCCATATAAGTATTAATCAATAGTGAAGCATAACTATAAAAGGCTATTTGGTTAAAAAAATATGATGGGATTTATATAATTACATTATGGAATGTGATGATATCATAAGTTATTGTAAATATAACGTTGATATATTATTGGTATAAATGGAAAGTTGTGAATATTTTTTGTTAATGCTGACAGAAATTGTCACTAATTTATGAATAATACTAGTAAGCGGTAACCGTAGTTTTTTGTAAATAAAAATAATACAAATAACGATAGGAATAATTCAGATGAAATATGCCTTTATTACCGGTGCGACAGGAGATATTGGTTTCGCAATTACAGAAAAACTATCTGAGGATGGTTTTGAGCCAATATTATTATCACGCACTCCTGAACGTCTCGATAATGCAATTAGTAAGCTACGTAATAAATATGGTAATCAATTTGCAAAGAAAATAGTTTGTGATGTTTCTGATCATGAAGATGTCAGCAAAGCTTTTGATCAACTTGATTTTGAAAATAATAAGCTGTCTGTATTAGTGAATTGCGCCGGTATTTCCGGTGGTGGAATTACCGCTGAAATAAGTCCTCAAACTTGGCAAAATGTAATAAACGTTAATTTAAATGGTACTTACTTTGTCATACATGAAGTTCTGACAAGAAAGCTAATGCTATCTGGTGGAAGAATTATCAATATTGCGTCAACCGGCGGCAAGCAAGGTGTTATTTATGGCACGCCATATTCCGCCTCTAAACATGGTGTTGTCGGTCTCACCAAATCCTTGGGGCTTGAATTAGCGCGTAATGGTTCAGGCGTCACCGTGAATGCAGTTTGCCCTGGATTTGTTGAAAGTGACATGGCAGTGCGTGTCAGAGAACATTACGCCAAGATTTGGGGTACCGATAAAGAAGAAACGAAAAGAAGAGTAGAGGAACGCGTTCCTATCGGAAGATATGTTGAACCTAATGAAGTAGCTGAAATGGTTTCTTATCTCGCATCTCCGCTCGCTGGGGCTGTAACCGCCCAGGCGCTTAATGTGTGTGGTGGATTAGGTAATTACTAATCATGAGAAATATTTCTTTATCATCTGATTTTTTTGATCTTTGGATTATAAAAATCGATGATATTGATTTAGTGTCTATTGAACAGTTAGTTTATGGTTCTGATATTACTCGCCATAATCAGATCTGTTTAGCGGATAGAAGAAAAAAATTTATATTTAGAAGGGTTGCATTGCGTTATGTTTTAAATCAATATCTATCGGATTATGAAATAATAACGAATGATAACGGAAAGCCTTATATATCCACGGAGAAAGACTTCAAATACTATTTTTCACTGAGTGCCTCGGGAGATTATTGTGTCATTGGCCTTAGTTCAAGAGAAATGGGTGTTGATATTGAAGTCACGCCTTCTAAGATAAAAATCTCAGAAATTGTTGAGTATTTTATTAAGGATGAAAAACTGGAATATATGAAAGGTATCATGTTAAAACAATCATTAGGTCTCAGCCCCGGGTTTAAAAATTATTATTGTTTAATATCATTATATTATTGGGTTAGACTTGAAGCATATATTAAATTATTTTCTTCGACTTTGCATGAAGAGTTATTGGTTAATAGCGCTGTTTCTGTGAAAAATATGAGAGAGCTGGAGGAAAGCACATTGCTAATTCATAATCAGGAATTTGTTTGTGCTTTGTCTCAAAAGAAGATAATTCCCACTCCGAATATTAAGAGAAGAAACTACTCCGAAATTATAAGGAACAAAGATGGATAATATTATTGATTTAAGTGTTCCTATAGATAGCGATTTTTGGGAGCCTGAAAAAGTCACGAGGGAAATAGTCGATCATAAAGCAGGTGCCAATAAATTAGGTGAGAGTTATTTGTATTTTCATACGAATTCATGGTGGAAAAGAGTTTTTGTAAAGCTATTCAAACGTAAAAAGTGGATTATTGATCATAATGATTTCCCTGATGGTATGGGATTATCACTTATGTATTATCGACTGACAACTCATACCGGAACACATATTGATGCACCTTATCACTATGGGTGGCATAAAGGGCAAGAGCAGCCGGCAACCATTACCGATATTCCTTTAGATTGGTTTTATAGTCATGGTGTATTACTTGATTTTAGCCAAAATGATCAGTTAATTGATAAACAGGCGGTAGAAAACCAGTTAAAGGAAATCAATTATAAAATAAAAGAAAATGATATTGTTCTTATAAGTACTGGCGCTGATAAATTAATAGGCTCAAAATCCTATTTTACTCACTATAGAGCTATTGAAAGCAGTGCTGTTCAATGGTTAGTAGAGCAAGGCGTAAAGATTATTGGAACAGATGCATTCAGTTTTGATCGGCCTTTTATAGAGATGATCAACGATTATAAAAAGACAGGGAATAAAGCTTGCTTATGGCCTTCTCATTTTATCGGACGGGATCACCCTTATTTGCAAATAGAACGACTTTGCAATTTAAACAGTATCCCTAAACCTTATGGATTTAAAGTGTGTTGTTTTCCAATAAAATTAGAGAAAGCGGACGCTTCATGGAGTCGGGTTGTTGCAATATTTGATAATAATATATAACTGACTGATAAAACTGAGTGCATTGTGAATATAAAAGAAGTTTCAATGGTTAGGGCTATATAAAGCAGCGAAAGATAGATTATCTTTGCTGTGTTTTATTGTGAGCAGCTATACCAGCTCTATTGTAATAAATTTGTCATCTCCTTTCTGGATGATTTTTAAGAGTAAATTGAGCGATTAAGAAAAAGGCTGAATTATTATCTATAAAGATCGAATGGAGTTAACTTAATTTGGTTTAATCTGGAATATTCATGCCATTCTTGCATGTTTGGCAGATGATAAGTCAGTGAGAGACGCAAATTGATATGTAAAGGGAGTTATGGTTGGGCCTGGTGCTCATTCTCAAGAGTTTTGGTTAGGAGATAAAGATCAAATATATATATGACAAATATTAATTTAAAGATAATCAAAGTAGTTTGAGATAACTACTTTCAGATAGGGATTTTCTTAAGTGAAAATGGGTAAATTTTATGTGAATAAAACTTACCTGACAATAAATTTGTATTCTATTTCTATCGAGATAACTATTGTGATAATAAATAACAGAAATGAATCTCAAACACAGAGAGTGGTGGTGACAGGGTTAGGTGTTATTTCACCAACAGGTATTGGCATTAATGAATTTTGGGACAATATTCATAATGGGAAATCGGGGGTCAGTGAATATAAGTGGGGAAGAAAAAAATTCGGATTCAAAAGCGGAGCTATAGGAAAGGTTGGTGATATCGATAACAAAGAATATGTTTTGCAAAATGAGCACAAATATCTGCGGTTTGCTTTGGATGCCTCCGAGATGGCAATGCAAGATGCAAATTTAACGCCTTTAGAAATTGACGGTAAACGCTTTGGTGTTGCAATAGCAACCGCTATTGCCGATGCTGCTGGAATGGAAGAGTGTTTGCTCAGAATTACCAATGGAGGCAAAGAAGAGATCAGCCCTGATTTAATTCAACCAGAGGATTACGATAGTTTTGATTTCAGTTCTGCGGCAACCTCTGTGGCGAAAAAGTATGGTGCATCCATGTCGGTGAGTAATATATCGACGGGATGTGCGGCAGGGCTCGACGCTTTAGGCATGGCTCTTGAACATATTCGTAGTGGAAGAGCTGATGTCATGCTGGCTGGTGCGAGTGAAGCTCCGCTTTGTCCACTGTCTATTGGCTCTTTTGAGGCTTTGGGCGCACTGTCATCAAGAGAACTGGAAAATCAGCAATCGGCGACCTGTCCTTTTTCTCTTGAACGTGATGGATTTGTTATTGCTGAAGGCTGTGGAATATTAGTTTTAGAGTCTTATGAACATGCGAAGAAGCGTGGAGCACATATCTATGCTGAATTAGTAGGGTATGCATCAGTCAATAATGCTTATCATATGACGGATTTGCCCGCTGATGGATTGGCAATGGCACGATGCATTGATATGGCATTGAAAGATGCCAGGATCGCACCATCAGCAGTAAATTATATTAGTGCGCATGGAAGTTCTACAGCTCAAAATGATATTAATGAGTCAAATGCAATTAAATTTATTTTGGGAGAAAAAGCATTTGATATTCCAATTAACTCATTAAAGTCAATGACAGGTCATGCTTTAGCTGCCGCTAATGCTATAGAATCTGTTGCATTATGCCTGGAAATAGAAAGGCAATATATTCACCCAACAATTAATTATCAAACCCCGGATCCTGATTGCGATTTAGATTATATCCCTAATCAAGGTTGCGCATATCCTATTGACACCGCGTTAAAGTTGTCCAGTGGTTTTTCCGGTATTCACAGTGTTATTGTTATGAGGGCAGTTAACAATGCGTAGAAGAGTTGTTGTTACCGGTGTTGGCGCAATACATCCTGATGGCAAGGATGTGACATCCATCAAGTCAAATCTGATTCAGAAGCTCTTGGGCCAAAACTCGATAAATAATATGACCTCAAGCCCTGTAATCAGGACATTGAGTGATCCCGATGAAAAAAAATATATCAATAGTCGCTTAAAGCGTAAAATTGATGACTTTTCTATTTATGGTATCGTCGCTGTTGAGATGGCATTAAAAGAGAGTAGATTAGATTTAGACAAGATTGATCCTAATCGCGTTGGGATATATGTTGGCAATTGCTTTGGTGGATGGAAACATATTGAAGACGAAGTTAAAGCGCTCCATATTGAAGGAATACAGGGAATGGGTCCTTATGTCGCTACGGCATGGTTCCCTGCTGCACTCCAGGGGCAGTTATCACTTCTTTATGGTTTTAGTGCACAATCTAAAACATTTTCTACATCGGATGTGGCAGGGATACAAGCAATAGGTTATGCGGCTGAAGCTATTTCTAATGGTGTAGCGGAAGTTATGTTATGTGGTGCGTCAGAACATCTTTCGAGCCCATTAGTTAAAAATTTACTTGAGCAGAGATCAGCACAAAGAAACTCTGAAATATTTGGCGAAAAATTACCAGAAAATTTCTCGGAAGGGGCTGCATTTCTGGTTATAGAAGAAATGCAACATGCTTTAGAACGTGGCGCTTCGATATTGTGTGAATTAACCGGCTTTATTGATTATTTTTCACCTGATAAAAATACAAGAAGTGACACCTTGGAATATACTGCTGAACTATTCAGCCATAATGAGAATTCTGCATTTATTATGGATGGAGTATATGATGATGAAAAGGAAATAACGAGTAAAGTATTTTCAGATAAAGATATAAAAACATCTTTTGTAAATCTGAGACCTTATTTAAATAATCAATTTTCGGTCAGTGGCGTGATTGATTCAGTCCTGGCTTCGTCATTCTTATCAGAAAATAATGGAGAGCAGCAGCCTATTACAATAAATGAACTTTCAAATATTAATCAGATAGTCATTCAGCGTCTCAGTAACAAAGGTCATGTGTGTGCGTTGAGTCTTTCAGCTATTTAATCTATAAAATATTTAAATGTGCGAGTGAAATATATGAATAACAATCCAGAAGTAAAAATAAAAACTATTTTGTCGTCTTTTGTTAATGTTAATTTTGATGATTTCAATATGGATGCAGATCTTGCTCAAGCTTATGATATGGATTCTACGGAATTAGCTGACTTAGCAAAAGAAATTGGGAAAGAATTTGGTGTTTCTGTGACTAAGAGTCAATTCAGTAATTGGGAAACAGGAAGAGCTGTCCTTGATTTCGTCTCAGCAAATTTAAGTGATAAAAATTAATTGTTAATCAAAGGGAAGCAGAAATGAAGCTAATTTCTATGTTGTTACATTCAGAGCGTGATAATTTAAATAACGATTGTATTATCACTAAGGATTATCATTATACAAGAAAAGAGGTAATATTTTCTGTTTCCCATTTAATTGATAATTTACACAATAGAGGAATTCATAAAGATAATAAAGTTATCGTTATATTTGAACATGATGAATTAGGTATTTTCTTCTTGGCGGCGGCCAGTGCTATGGGATTACATTTGTTAATGCCCTATAATTTATCATCAGCGACAATCGATGAATGGATCAATTTTACTAATGAAGTTCAATACGATTTTGTTGTTTATCTTAAAAAAGATAAACATTTTGTTGAAAAATTAAAAGAAAACGGCATTAATGTTATTGATGTTTCAGATCATGAGATCAATGCTAATGATATAGAAGAAACCCCAGTTATTACCTATTCACCACAATCTATTGCTAATTTTATTGTACTTTTTACGAGTGGAAGTACGGGTAAACCGAAAGCAATTAGCATTTCAGAATCTTTAGTATGCCAACGAATTTGCACAGTAACAGAAAAATTAAAGTTTACTCAGGATGCTAAAATATTCATGTCAGGTTTATTGAATAATACTACCGGCGTGATTTTCTCTTTCGGTGCATTATTACATCAGTCAATACTTTTTATACCAGAAGACAGGAATATAGAGAAATGGCCTGCTTATATTTCACATAATAAAATTACGCATATTATGTTACGCCCAGAGTCGATGAAATTATTTGTTAAATCGGCAGAAAAACATGATATTGATCTCACTTGCTTACACGTTGTTGCTTATGGGGCTGCGGCTATGCCGCCCAGTGTACTTGAGAAAGGACGTAAATTAATAGGCTGTGAATGGATGCAGGGATACGGATTAAGTGAAACTTATGGTCCGTTCTGCTGGGTGGATGAGCAAGATCATCGTGATAAAAGATATCTCGACTCAGTTTATTGTGTTGGAAAGATTGATAATACATTGGAAGTTGCTATTAAACCCATTACGGGCTCATCTGATAATATTGGAGAAATTATACTAAGAGGTAACAGTATAATGGAAGGATATTATGATGTGATTTCAGGGAAAGTCACTCCTCCTGATGAGTGGTTTGCCACCGGTGATCTGGGTTATATCGATGATGATGATTATTTAATTTTAAAGGGACGTAAGCAAAATACATTTATGAGTGCTAACGGACATCGGATTTACCCTGAAGAAGTTGAATCTATTTTATCAAGAATACCCAATGTGAATGTTGCTACTGTTGTTGGTTTTTCTTTCCATGAAAATGGTGTTGCTATTAATCAACCTGTTGCCTGTATGAGTGGCGATATATCGAAGAAATTATTACCTGAAATTGAAAATATTCTTTCATCATTTCTGAGTGCTAAATTAAGTCAGGAAAAATGGCCTGACTGGTTCTATGTTACTGGTGAGTCTTTTCCGAAAAGCCATAACGATAAGATACTAAAATCAGAGTTAATTAAATTAATCGATCCTAATAAATTTTTTAAATTGAGGAATAAATAATGAATTATTACGAATCACATTCAATCATCTGTAATACACAGGTAGAAAAGGTATATCAGGTTATTGTCAATTCTGAAAAGTGGCCAGAAATATTTGAGCCTTGTCAGGAAGTGAAGGCTATCTTTAGAGATAAAGACAGTGAAAAAATAGAAATTAAAGCATTAATTAACGGTATCATTATGCAGTGGGTATCAGAGCGTAAATTTCATGCAGAAACATTCAGTATAAAATCAAAACTGACCAAGCCAATGACATTAGTCAAAGAGATGGAGACTTCATGGAGGGTTATTAAGATCAATTCTCAACAATGTATGCTTATGTTAGAGCATAATTATGATATTGAGCCAGAAATAACAGGATTAGTTGCTGGTGTTGAAACAACTCAGCAGGCTCATGAATTTATTAGTAAAGGAATTGATCTTAACTCAGTTAAGGAACTTAAGAATATAAAGAATATTGTAGAAATAAATGAAGGGTCGGAAAGAAAATTAAACGGAAATCTGACTCATTCAATAATATGTGAGGCACCGGCAGAGGACGTATATACTTTGGTTAAAGATGTCTCTTATTGGCCTGATATTTTCTCATTTTGTGAAGGTGCTGAGGTATTAAATAGAATAGACGATTCAGAACTTGTTGAGATTAAAGCAAGACAAAATAATAAAACAGTAAGCTGGCAAACAAAACGGTATTATTTTGATTCTATTTATAGGATTGATTATGTCCTGCTTAAACCTATGCCATTATTAAAGGCAATGAGTGGGAGATGGCAAGTTATTCCTATTAATGATCAACGTTGTCTTCTGACGGTACAGAGGAATTGGTCTTTATTAGACGATATAAGCGGGATTATTGATGATGTTGATAATCATGATCAGGCTAATTTCTTTATTATCTCATTTATTAATGACAATACTCAAATGGAGATGGATAGTATAAAGAATAAGGTGGAAAGTAATAAAAAGTCAGATTTATTGATTTTTACAACTGGATATTATATTCCTCATCAAATTGATAAAGTTTACGATGTTTTTTTAAATATCAATGATTGGAGTCAGATATTACCTCATTGTGATTCAGTGAAAATAATTCACAATGATGATAAGCACCAAGAGTTTAATATGGAGGTGTCAACGCCAAATGGAAATGAGACTTTCCGTAGCATACGATTCTGTGATAGAGATAATTTATTGATTGAATATTTTCAACCAGAGCCTCCATTAGTATTAAAATCTCATAGCGGTTCATGGCGTATATTTAGCAGAGGAAGTGGATCGTTCATTGCTTCTAATCATAGTGTTGAATTAGATCATGATTTATGTGCAATCAAGTTTGGTACAGAAGATAAATTAAGACAACAAGAAATAGTGAAGAATGCTATTTCAGAAAATAGCAAGAAAATGGTTTTTGCCTGCAAAGAGTGGTTAGACGATCGTATTTAGTAAATTAAAGGAAAATACAATGAATAATAAGAATAAACCAAATAGAATTTCGGCAGCACTTTTTTCTACTTGTGGTTATTTTATGCCAAGACTTTTTTTCTTAAACTCTCAATATGCACCTCAGGTTCATTGGGGAGATGTGGTTGAGGCATTAAGTCATTTTCAGGAGGAAAACTTAGATTTATCATCTGAAGAATTCTGGCATGAGTGGATGATTAATTGGTCAAAAGTGGGTGATAATTATATCAGCATCGCTAATTCTGCCAAAAATGAAGTCAGTTATGTTCGTGCTCTGAAGAGTGCTGCTGCTTGTTATCATTGGGCTGAATTTATGTATTTCAGTGATAAAAGTAGAAAGATCCAGCTCAGAGAGTATATTCGCTCATGTTTTTTATCCGGTATAAAATATAGTGATTTACTGGTTGAGCATCAGTATATTGTTGTTGATAAATTTCATATGCCGTTTTTCCTTATATTTCCTAAAGGGTATAAAGAAGAAGAGAATAATCCTTTACCTTGTGTTATTTTATCCAATGGATTGGATTCAATGACTGAAATTGAAATATTATCTTTGGCGGAATTTTTCTTGGAAAAAGGTATGGCGGTAGCTATATTTGATGGACCAGGGCAAGGAGTAAACCTTGGAAAATCGCCATTGGCTATTGATATGGAATTATATGTTACCTCTATACTTAAATTATTAGAAGATGATGCTAGAATTAATAGTAGCCTTCTCTGTTTCTTAGGAATTAGTTTCGGAGGTTATTTTGCTTTACGCCTTGCGCAAAAAATTGGCGATAAATTTTGCTGTATAGTTAACTTATCTGGTGGGCCTGAAATAGCAGATTTTGATAAGTTACCCAGAAGACTTAAAGCAGATTTTCAGTTTGCCTTTATGCAAGATAATCATATGCAGTCTCTTTTTGATGAAATAAAATTAGACATATCTTTAACTTGTAAAACAAAGGTTTTTACTGTTCATGGCGCATTGGATGATATATTTTCGATTGATAAAGTTAGAGAATTAGACCATTTATGGGGAGATGATCATAAATTATTATGTTATGAATCAGAAGCTCATGTTTGTTTAAATAAAATAAACGAATATATGATACAAGTTTTAGATTGGGTTAATGAACAATTCAGACTAAATGGCGGTAAGAAAAATTAATTTATTTTATACTTAGCACCTATTTTAGTTGGTGTAATTGTTTTAGACTGTTCTTATAAATGAATAGTGAACACAGACAGTGCGCAGGATCCGTATCGTACATATAATACGTAAGGATGACTCGTTTTCCTTGCCCTTTGGGTTGCTATATTAACGTGTGTTCAAAAGTTAACGCTTTTTCCTAAGTACTGTCTTGGTTCGCTGTTTATTTTTTCAATGAACGTGAAGGTAAAGCTTATTTTAGTTATGTCTTTTAGTTGCACGGCTCTTTTACTGTAAGTCATAAAATGAAATCATCTTCATAAACATTACGAAGCGAAATATCCGAATAATAAGTTCATATTTCTTCTGCTTAAATATTGACTGGCAGCATGAAGCTTGACTTTAATATTTAAGCTTTCTTATATTGTCAAACATAGTAAGTTTACTTATTGAAGGTAAATTTTATTTTTTGTATTGATTATCGCTATATATATTTTAAATGTTTACTCTATGATTCGATACTTACCTCTACCATGCTTCAATGTAATGTATCGAGCATTCACTCTTGATAGGGTAGAGTAATTATGAAAGGCGAAAATACTATTTTCGTTAATTAAGATAATTGAAAGCTATATTAAATATAAGATTTCCAGTTGATGGTTTTATAGTGAATTCTCGACATTGTTCCATTAATCAATGATGAAGAGTAAATAGTTCTATTGGATAGTTGGTTAGTAACTCAATATTATTTATTTAATAAAGATTTTTTTGTTTAATTTTTTATTAAAATGAGGAGTACGGAAATGTCAAGAACCGAAAGACTCATAGCATTATTGCAATACTTAAGACAAAGAAGATATCCTGTCAGTGGTAAGTTACTGGCGGGTGATTTAAATGTAAGTTTGCGAACCCTTTATCGAGATATTGCTTTGCTAAATAGTCAGGGTGCAAATATAGAAGGTGAACCAGGTTTAGGTTATACATTAAGACCGGGTTTTATGTTGCCTCCTTTAATGTTTACAATGGATGAAATTGATGCTTTAGTTTTAGGTAACAAATGGGTTATTGAACAAAATGATGTTGTTTTGGCTAAATCTGCTCATAGTTTTATATCCAAGATCGCGGCAGTACTTCCCGAAGAGCAGCGCGCTCAATTATACTGTTCGCCAATGTTTGTAAAAACGGAAGGTTATAGTAAAGTTACTGATAATAATTCGATATTATCTGATATTAGGAAAGCAATATATCATAAAGAAAAGATAGTGATAACTTTCTTTGATTTAAATAGTGTACGTACAGTGAAAACGACTTGTCCGTTGTCGATTTTTTTCAATAATGAATTCTTTTTGGTTTCTTGGTGTGAATTTAGTCATGAATTTATCAAGTTACAAGTAGAAAAAATAGAAAAATTAGAAGTGTCATCGGAAAAATATATACAAGATCGAATATTATTGCTAAAAAAATGGGGTGAGAAAGAAGGATTGTCTGAGAGTTATTTATCTTGATAAACGATTATTACCAAACAATTGATATGGATATTTATCTAATGCAAGCATGATTGTTATTTCTATTGAGTATCTGGTTGAAGATATATATTTATGACTTTAGTAGGCTTTGATGATTATCTGAATTTTCTGCTTTTATTTAAATTGTAAGCTTAAAAAGTTTAGTTTTTTCATCAGATTTACCGAAAGTTGATTTTTTTCCTTAAGTTCAGAAGCGAGAACGACTCTTTGGAAAGCAAGCCTTGGAGAGCCGATTGTGAGAATGTCAGGATAAATCACGATTTGGTATCTAGGGCAATTGATAAAAGAGCATTGTCTTGAAATTATGGGTATTGTTAGAATGGTACATAGAAAGTATTGAATTTTATAGCAGACTAAAATACAGTGTTTTTTTATGATTTAGGCATTGGTTTTTTAAAAAAATATAAGGTGATAACGTAGGTTAATTATATATTTGAGACCCTAATTACCCTATTTTAAGCCGGTTCAATAAAAATCATGATTTTTATTGAACCGGCTTTAGTTTATGGCTTAAGGCCTCGTATTCTCTATATAATTATTTTTACTTACATAAATAATTCAATGGAAGAAAATCTACCATTTCCATGTGTCTGGGCTGGTTCCAGAAGGTAATACACCAATGCCATAATCGCTAATGACAACAGCAACATATATATCATTGTCATAACAATCTAATTGATATTTCCTTCCTCTTTTAGTCCACTGCCAATAATCAGTTTTCCCGCTTTCAGGATAGAATTCTTGAAGAAGTGAAGCTGTTGCTGGGTATAATCCATCGATATTGAGTGCGCTCGTATTTCCAGAGTTATTCCAAACCACATCACCTGTTAAAATTTTATTGGTTATATTAACAACGAAAAAGTAATGGCTATTAACGCCAAGCATTTTACCTTTTTCTTTTTTCTCAATTTCTTTCATTTTAGGCTCCTGAACTAATGGATAAAGTTGTTGATAATCATAGAAATAACCGTAGTTTCTCTGCAATTGCTATAAATTCAATAGCCATGACGATAATTACAGTAGAAATAGATACAAAGTAAATATATTTTTATACTTCATTATGTTAACTTGGATAGGTTTCTCTTAAATAATCTATTCGTCATGACATTTTATGAATGTTCTGGGTAATTCATTGTTTATAATTTAATTATATTTATGAGCACAGATAGAAAATTATATATCAGATATTTTTATAGTAGCGTAAAAATACGGAATGTAAAGTATATCGTCATTATGTTTTATCTGAATGCCACAGGAAATTGAGCTAGTAATTTTTGGGCTAGTTGACTGAAATTGCCGGTGAGAACCTGAAAAATACTATTTCTGATGAAAATTAGTTTGTAAAAATCTGGATGGATGCAGTTTCATCTGCGGCTAACGAAACGTAACTGGATGTATTTTCGAATGAATATTCTGGAGTATGACATCAATATTATCATCGGGGTTTTATCCGGATTAATCCTCATATGTTTTTCACCGTGAGTGCTGATTTTAATAAAAAGGGGTTGTAATATATAGTAATATTTACTATATAAAATTTTGTTCGGCTTACGGAAATGAGAATTTTTGCCACAGATGATTTTTCAGTTTTCATAGAAGATAATTTATTGACTAATAAGGATATTTGTCAATCTGCCAGAGAAATAATAGGAGGATTGGTAGACGCTAATCTTGGCGGTAATCTGTTTAAAAAAAGAATCGCCAAAGACCTTCTTAATATCAGTGATAAAAATATTGAAGATAGCTTATTGTATGGTTTATTAATAGAGGTAATATGTGATGAATGATAACCGACTTATTAAAATGCAGAAAATGGCTGAACGTTTTCATAAATCTGGTACAGTATCGAATATAACCATGCGAGAAATTAATTCACTGGTTAAAGAAAATAAAGATTATTCTTCTCCTGATGTAATGACTGGTGAGCGCATAAAAAAATTCGTAAACATTATAATATAAGTCAAGGAGCTCTAGCTATTGCTATTAATATGTCTGCGAATAGCATCCAGAAATGGGAGAGAAATGAAACACACCCTACTGGTGCAGCATTGAAGCTACCCATGATTATTGAAAAAAAAGGGATTGAAGTATTAATGTGAATTCTGATTTTGGGGCTGGTGAAAGACAACTAGCCACCATATTTCTAGGGAGGGAACCTGAAATATAACTTGTTAAATTGACTGGCGATATTTCCCATAAAAAAGTATTTAGTTGAATTGTGTTTTTTCAAAATAACATAGAATTGTAATTTTAAATTAAACTCCGTAGATCAAGTGGTAATAATGTCTAAAGTGTGAGTTTTGTATTGTTTTTTTTAATAATAAAATTATTAAATAATAAAACTATCACGTAGGTAAAAGTAAGCCAATGTTCATATGTCGTATTATGAAATAGATTTTAACTAGTTTACTATTGTTATTTTTATTGTGTTGATAATATAGGATTGTAATTCTGGGTTAAATTGTGAAGTAAAGTGGTAAATGGTAACAATATTTAAAATATAAGCAGTATATTGTGCATCTTTGTGATTTTACCATAATAAAAACTTTTAGTTTTTTATTGAAATATAGTTATATATGGTATAACTTATTAGCAATTCTTATTTGGTTGTTATTGGGATATTTTATTTATTCTTAGGGGCGATAATATTTTATAAAGAAATCTTAACGTGAATAATTAATAAAGTAAGTAAAGTAATTATATAAAAGCAGATTTCTATCGTGTGTATAGAAATATGTTTTTTATTTCTAATTTTTTAATGGATTTTTTATGTTGTTAAAAAAACTTGATTGGTATTAGTCATATCATAAATTGCTTTTTTTAGGTGATGTAAATGTCGGTAATATAAATACAGATTTTCAATCTGTGTTTTTTATACTGCTGTAAGTAATTCGGCATATTTCTCATTACTGGATAGAAATAGACTATATGATACTTTTCTTGAAATGACTTGATTGTTAAAAGTAAAAACACCATTCCATTGATTTTAATAGTTATCTTTCTGGTAAAGATGTTTTTCCTATTGGTGAAATTTATTGAAAAATAACGCTGTTGATTATTATATTAACGATGGATTATGTGTAAACATTGTGGCGATTTCAGAATTCTATTTGTTTATTAAATGTTAATTATTGATGGTGAATTTGTATCTGGTGGTTTGGTTTTAACTGTTTTTTGAGCTATTGGCGTATAAGTAATTATGATTAGGTTCGATGATAAGGTTATTAAATATAAGTTCGTTATTACATTGGCCTTTGTTAAATCATAATTGTTGTATTTGTTTTTCTTTTCTTTACAAGGAATTAACAAATCTAAATATTATTTTTCCCAAAACGGTGACTCATTTTTATTTGGTTAAGTCGTTGTATTCAACATGCTGTCATTTTTTGCGGCAGGATATTTGGTTTCTACTTGCCGGATGATGAAACAACTTACTTATTATTTTAGGGGAGTAAATACCCTTTTTTCCTTATTTCTGGAGATGACTTTTGACTTCTCTTGCTTATGTTGACGCCTTTTGCGCGCTTGATCATCCTTATCGTGCAGATAGTGCTTGTGACCAACTGTTTGACGCGGCCATGCGCGAGCTGACGCGCTACCATTGTGAACACACTCCCGGTTATCACCAGTGGTTGAAGGCAAATGGTCTGGACGATCAAACATTGGAAAAAATGAGCGATTGGTCGCGTTTGCCGCCCATTTTCGCAAATTATTTTAAACGTCAGTTGTTGCTCAGTACCACCGGCCAGGATGCACTGGAATTGACCTCATCCGGGACAACAGGTCAGAAAAGCCGTATGCGTTACGATACACGCAGTATACAGGCGGCGCAGAATATGGTTGAGCGCATTTTCGAGTATTACGGCTGGAATACGCCGCAACAGCCTTGTAACTACTTGCTGTTGAGCTATGAACCTGCCGGAGCGATTACTCTGGGAACCGCCTATACCGATCAGTATCTATGTAAATACGCGCCGGTGAATCAAGCCTGTTATGCACTGCGCCACAATGGAAAAGGCAATGAGTTTGATCCGTTTGGTGTGATCCGATCCTTGCAGGAGTTTGCTGTGCAAGGGCTGCCGGTGCGTATGCTGGGCTTTCCGGCATTCCTGTGGTTTGCACTGGAACGGATGCAGGAAATGGGCCTGCCACCGATACAGTTGCATCCTGAGTCACTGGTATTTTTAGGGGGTGGCTGGAAAACACACGCCGATAAAGCAATTCCAAAATCGTTGTTGTACCAGCGTTTAGGTGAACAACTGGGGATCCCTGACGAGCGTTGCCGGGATGGTTACGGTTCGGTTGAACATCCGGTGCCTTATGTTGAGTGTCGGCATCACCATTTTCATGTGCCAACTTATGCCCGTGCCTATATTCGTGATACGGCTAATATGGCGGTTCAACCCTATGGTAAACCTGGTTTTCTGCATCTGACATCGCCTTATATCACCTCCAGCCCGGCACACAGTATCGTGGTGAGCGATTTGGCAGTGCTGCATTCAGCCGTTGAATGCGGTTGTGGGTTGGCTACTGATTGGTTTGAGTTACTGGGGCGTGCCGGTACAAGTAAAAGCCGCAGCTGCGCGATTGCGGCCTCTGAGTTGATAAAGGAGTCCTGAAATGTATTTAGTTAATGGCAAGATAATATCTGACTTGGAGCCCGCCGCTGTATTGGCCGAACTTAAAAACAGCCTTGTGGATACGCTGGCTTGCCCCCCAAGTGTACAACAAGTATTGGACTGTGCCGGGCGCTTTGCCGACAGTCTCGATACTGCCGCTTCTGAGCTTACACTGGATACAGCGACAATCGCCGCTTTACGCGGTTTTTGTCGTCGTGATTTGCTGGAAGCAAAGTTACGGCACGAGTTGGGCGAACAACCATTTTCCCTGCGTCGTTTTGACTATACACAGCCTCGTTTTGAAACCTGGCAACCTCTGGGGCTGGTAGTGCATATCACACCGGCTAATGCGCCGTTGCTGCCATTTATGGCTGTGTTGGAGAGTTTGCTGGTAGGTAATGTTAACTGGCTACGCCCCAGTAGCAGTGATCACGGCCTCAATGCACAGTTATTGGCAGAATTCCTGCGTTATGACCTGAGTGGCAAGTTGGCTCCTTATGTCTCGGTATTACCTTTACCGTCTGATCAGCTGTCAACGTTGCTGGAGTGGGCTGATGGGGTGTCAGCCTGGGGAAGTCATACCGCATTGACCGCCATCCGTAGTCAATTGCGACCGGGTTGTCGCTGGATCGACTGGGGACATCGTATCAGCTTTGCCTATCTGGATCCGCAGTCTGCCGACGATACTGATTACGACGCGTTGGCTGATGATGTTTGCCGGTTTGATCAACAAGCTTGTTCCAGCCCACAGTGTTTGTTGGTAGACAGCACTGATGAAAACGTTTTGCGGGAGGTGGCGAGTGCCGTGGCTGCTGCATTGGCACGACGGGCACCGGTATGGCCGGCCTTACTGCCTGACATACAGCAAGCGGCTGAAATCAGCAGCCAGATGGCATTTTTGCAATTAGATCACACTTTTGCTGGTCTGACGGGTTCGGTAGAAGAAGGGGATGGGTGGCGGGTCGCTTGGGTGCAACGTCAGGAACTTGCGCCATCACCATTGTATCGTACCCTGCAAATTCGCCCGGCGCCACGTGCGCGACTGGTAGAAATTTTGTTGCCGTGGCGCCCCTATTTGCAAAGTTGTGCTTTGATCGCTGAAACAAATGAACTGCCGATGTTGAGTCGCCAGTTGCTGGCCGCAGGTGTCAGCCGGGTATGTCAGGCTGGGGCGATGCACGATGGTTATGAAGGTGAGCCACATGACGGTGTTTATGCATTGACCCGACTTGCACGGCGTGTCTCAGTTAGCTTGAAAGCAGAGCAATTGCCGGGCCATGTCACACTGGATAAATTGGTGGTCAATCCTCCGGAACTGGCCGGGATCCCAGTGATGGATAAAGAAAAGTTTCAGCAAAATGGGGTAACGTCAAAAGCACAGGTGTTTTTCCGCAGCGGTGGCAGTAGCGGTACGCCGAAACTGGCGGGTTTCAGTCACAGAGATTATCACAGTCAGATGCAGGCAGCGGCGGATGGTCTGTTTTCCGCTGGTTTAGATCCGGCACAGGACCGGGTAATGAATCTGCTGTATGGCGGCAACTTATATGGTGGTCTGCTGAGTTTCTTCACTATTCTGGATAAGTTATCCGTGCCGCATTACCCGATGGGCGGCCCGGTAAACGATGATTTTAGCCAAATCAGGCATTTTATTGTCACTCAGGGGGTCAATACGCTGGTGGGGATGCCAAGCACTATATATCAGCTGTTTGAACGTGAAGAGGCTGCGTTACGTGCCTATGGTGGTGTGCGTAAAATTTTTTCTGGTGGTGAGCATATTAGTGAAGAACGGAGTCAGTTTTTATCCAGTTTTGGTATTCAGGTGATCCGCTCGGTAATTTATGGCTCCGTTGATGCCGGTCCATTGGGCCATGCTTGCGCTTGTTGCCACGATGGGGAATTCCATCTGTTATCTGATATTCAGTGGCTGGAAATATTGGCTCTGGATAGTGATCAGCCGATCCAGCCCGGCGAAACCGGTCGGTTAGTGTTCACGCCTTTGGCCCGGGAAGGGCAGCTGATTCAACGCTACGATTTGGGAGATTTGGGCTACTGGCTACCCGGTCTTTGTGCCTGCGGGTTGCCGGCACCGCGTTTTAGATTGGTAGGTCGTCATGGGACATTGATACGGGTAGGTTCTATTTTTGTGAATCCAACCGAATTGTCAGCCAGTTTGGCGTTTCCAGTGCAGTGGCTGATAGGGGATCACGCTGGTGGTGGCGAATACATCCATGTGTTAGCTGATGGTGATGTTAACCAAGTTCGCGGGCATCTTATGCAACATAGAATGCTGAATCAGGTTGTCAGTGGTGGAATGCTTCAACTGGAAATTATCCCTACGCCAGCCGGACAGTTCTGCCGTCACCCGCAAAGTGGCAAAACGCCGCTGGTGCTGGATAGCCGAACCTGAGACCCATAATATTACTTTTTGAGTAAATCATGACATTATCATTACACGATTTGGTTGAATATGCCCGCAATCATGCTCCTTTCTTTAGGGATCTTTATGGTGATCTACCCTGCTCTGGCTGGACGTTGACTGATCTACCATTAATCGATCCTGCTGACTATTGGCAGCAGTCGCAACCACTGGAAAACTGGCCGGTATTGACTGGTCCGATCAACGGAGGTCATGTTTTCAAAACCGGTGGCTCTACCAGTGAGGGTAGGTTGTCGGTGTTCAGTTGCAATGAATGGCGTGCTTTTGTGCGTGCATTTGGTCAAGGGCTGGCACAGCAACTACAGCCTGATGATCGCGTTGCCAATCTGTTTTTTGCCGGTGATCTGTATACCAGCTTATTATTTATTCACGGTGCTTTGTCCTATTCACCGGTGCCGGTGGTGGAGTTTCCGTTTACCTGTTCAGTTGATGATCGGGCGTTGGCTGACGCGATTGCCAGCCTGAGGATTAACGTTCTCGCCGGGGTGCCGGCGCAACTGTTACGTTTTGCCAGTACCTTGCAGCAGATCGGCCAGATCATGCCGGGTATTGAGCGCCTGTTGTACGGTGGTGAAAGCCTGTTTCCAGAGCAGTTGACACTATTGGGTCATGTATTCCCCAATGCACGCATTGGCTCAATTGGTTGTGCTAGTGTTGATGCCGGTCTCATTGGTGCCGCTTCTCCCGATTGTGATCACGGTGAGCATCGGGTTTTTGATACGGATACGATTGTTGAAATCATTGATGAGTCCAGTGGTCAGCCGATTACCGCGTCTGGACAAAACGGCATGTTGGTTGTTACCAACCTGCAACGGCGTTTGATGCCGGTTATCCGTTACCCTACTGGCGATCTGGCTTGTTGGTGTGAAGAATCTGGGCGGCCACGTCGCAAGTTCGCTTTGCAGGGGCGGGCGGGCAGTGCTCACCGGGTGCGGATTGGCACGTTATCCCTTTTTCCTGACCATATTGCTCATTTACTGCGCCAGCAAGCGGGCATACTGGCTTGGCAGCTATTACTGAGCCGTCAGGATGGTATCGATAAGATAAAACTTTTGTTAGCTGGCGATCCATTACTGGTGCCATCCACAACATCAGTGCGTCAAGCATTGTTAGTGGCTCAACCCGCTATAGCAAAGTTATGTGATCAGGGATTACTGCATGTGGACGTCACTTACTGCGCTTTGGAAGATATGGTCACTCACCCACGCTCCGGTAAATTGATGCGGGTGGTTGATCATCGTGGTTATCGTGCTGAAGAGAAGGCAGCATGAACATGAATCCAGGAATGCCATTAATTCGATTATTCCGGGAAGAGGACTCTACCGGTGTTAGTGCGTTATTTCGGGCTGTTTACGGTGAAGATTATGTCTACCCGGAAGTCTATTTACCTACCATGCTTGGCCGCTATAACGCGGCAAAACACTGGTATTCTGCTGTTGCGGTACAGGATGGCACAGTGTTGGGGCATGCGGCACTGTGGCGGGATGAACGTTGTTCATTAAGTGCTGAACTGGCGTTGATCGCAGTACATCCGCAGGCGCGTGGGCAGGGTATTGCTACCGCACTGGGTCGATATTTGTGTGATCAGGCTAAAAAAATAGGGTTAAGCATACTCACGATTAAACAGGTGTCGTCGCATAACTATAGTCAGCGTCTGGCCCAAAATCTGGGGTTTCACACCACGGGGTTGCTGCCGGACTATGTAACATCGCCGTTTGATCAGGCTCGGCCGGAAAGCATTGTTCTGGGTTGTTTGCCTTTACAAAGCTGGCCGTTTCCAGAGTTACATTGGCCTTCCGGTTGGCAAAGGTGGCTGACATCGGTGACTCAAGTGTTTGGTCAAGAGCCTCTGCAACCGGAGGAGTTGGCTGATGCGGATATCCGTATAACCAATCATGGATGTCGGTTGGAAGTGTGGATAGAAAAGCAGACAACCGATCGGGTAAAAGAGGTGGCAGAGCTACCGGCACACAAACTGGTCTATGTGAAACTGCCGGTAGGGGAAGGGACTCTCCAGGCTATGGAAATTTTGCAGCAAGCGGGATTTGCCTGTACGGGGTTTGTGCCCGGTCATCATCACCGTTGGGAAGCTTTACTGGTTCGGGGGCATAGCAAAAAAGAACTGACCTTAAGCTGCCAGTTTGCCCACAATCTACATCAGCAAAGTATGTTTGCCTGTGTAGGAGGGTAACTCTCCTGCAATGATTTGATTAGTTTAGCCATGCTCGTCAGAGCTTGAATAACGTTGCAGATTAGTGACAAAGTGTTGGTCTTTGGGTCAGCACTTTGAATGGATAGTGGTTAACCGTCTGACCATGATTTAAAAAAATCTACTGTGTACTTCTGCCAATTCGTCATTGCTTCTTAAATTCTCATTTTGATAATGAATTGTATCCAAATTGTTATAAATCATGAGGAATTACAATCATCAATCAATCTTATTTCTCTCATTTTCGGAATATTCCTATATATTTTTAAGTGAAACTCATTGCACTATTGATCACTTGTTAATCCATAAGTGGCAAGAACATGATGATGATTTCTGTTCAATTCACACTAATCAACACCGTTGATGATACTGGTACATATAGTGGTGATATGCCTGCTCCATTCCTTCACCAAATGGATAAAGTTACTGTCAGAGCATTTATGGGAGAACCTGATTCCAGTAGTGGCCCGGAGCGAGTTCCAGTAATTGGTTTAATAGGCGGATTTGATGCCTATACTCGTAAACTAAATGATCAGTACCCAAATACAGAAATTCGCTTCCTTTATCAATCTGATCTTCGTGTAGATGCACTGTTATTTGAACAGCCGGTAAATAATGATTGATGTTTTTGCAATCATAAATAGTTTAGGACAGAAAACCGATATGTTGGTTGAAGAACAACTTATCCCAGATAATAGATCATGAGTATGAATAATGACAGTCAACATAGATGCACTAATAAATAGCTTAGGGAAGTCTTATCAGGAGATTTTTGATAAAGGACTAATTCCTTATAAAACGAAGCCTAAAGGAGATCCAGGTTGTTATTATATATCATTGAATATGATCAAAGAAGGCGTGTATTTGGCATTTAGAAGAGATAGTAAAGCATTATTTAATGTAACTATTACTTTGATTGATAGAAATAAGCCATCATATCAATTTCCCAATCAATTACCATTGTCATTAGTTCCTATGATGTCTCGTCAATGGATTCATGAAAATTTTGGTGAGCCTGAGAAATTTCATCCTCCTGAAATAATTATGAAGCAACAATTTGGTTGGACAGAGTTATATACTCTACTAGATTTTCGGATACCTACCAGTATGCAGGTTGACTATGACTTGTTTGAGCGTGTTGAGTCTGTAATATTCTTGCCCGCCTCAGAAGTGCGTTAGTAGTTAATAGAAAGGAGGTGGTTTTTTCTTAAAATATTTTTCATTCGCGGTTTGAAAAGCCAAACCGCAGATGAATTCGCTCAACCAAATGTCGGGGTTATACAAATAATGACAATCAATGTTGAAGCGTTAATAAATGGCCTGGGAAAATCTTATCAGGAAATTTCTGATGAAGGATTAATCCCTTATAAAACGAAACCAAGAAATTTTTCTGGTGATAAAACAATATCGTTAGATATGGTAAAAGAGGGGGGCTAGTGTTTTATAGTGAGGTGATGAATTTAAAGTAAATTACATTACCCCTATTAAAGCTTTTATATCAAGGATGGATTTAACTCAATAAATGCAACTTTTCAAAAGGAGAGTGAATTGTATTTAATCGAAAATCATTAACCATTAATAGAGAGGTGAAAAATACTGCTAAGGATGTCGCTGCTATTATTATTCCGGCTGAGGTGCATCAAAAGCTCAGTACAACTTATGGAGGCCGAAATTCTCCGACTCAAATAGATCAGATTTGAAAGCAGTTTAATGCTATAAAACCAGCTTTGAAGGAGTATGGTGCAACAGAAAAACAGCTTGAAGATGCCAGAGCCAAAATGCACAAGCTTAACCAAGAACGGGGGTTATACAAATGACAGTCAACGTAGAGGCATTAATAAATAGTTTGGGGAAGTCCTATCAAGAAATTTTTGATGAAGGGTTGATTCCTTATAAGAGCAAACCAAGTGGTTTTTCCGGTGATATGGTTATATGTTTGGATATGGCTAAAGAAGGCGTTTTCCTGTCTTTTTATAGGGAAGAAAAGCATTTGAAAGAAATTACACTGATCCTGCTCGATGAGAAGAAAGGTTTGTATAAGTTTCCTAATGAATTGCCTTCACCATTAATTCCATTGATGTTCCGGCAATGGGTTCATGAGCAGTTTGCTAAGCCTAAAAAGGCTCTTCCACCGCGAAAATTTCTAAAGAAGGATGTTGGTTGGACTGAGCTATACACACTATTGGATTTTCGTATTCCAGTTAGCATGAAGTTTGATTACGATTTGTTGGAGCATGTGAAATCAATTGCCTTTTTACCTACGTCGGAAGTGCGTTGGTAGTTGAATAATAGATGGAAGGTTATTTTTTAACAGTTTTTTTGTTCCACGGTACAGAATATTAAAGAAGTAACATTTTTACTCGCATTAGAGTCAATAAAGAAACTCTTATTTAGAGCCTTAGCTGTTCAGATATCAAGTATATTTTTGACTAACTCACCTTTAATTGCCCCTTCGATAGACTATATCGCTAAAAAATAATTAAGATACGTCAACAATCTTTATTGCATTGATATTAAAGACTATTTTTGCACCGTTGTCACTATCATTCACCAATATTCCGACACACTGGGTATTACCTTATTCAAAGTGTGATATTGCGAACTATTATTGATTATTTGTTAAATTAATCATAAACATCAGTAAATATTTATTTTGTAAATTATATAAAGATAAAGTTATTTTATTGTTTGTGTTTTATTTTTTAATGTAATCAAGTTTTGTGATTTATTATATTTTTCCTCACACATTGTCGCTGTATATGACGTCTTTGGAAGGCCAGACGACCTGATGTCCTAATGTGCATGTTTGATCTGGTACCTCTCTTGAACGTAGCGATAGTGATCATCTTTTTGCACGAAAAAACCTGTTTCTCATGATAAATCTCAATTCAGGAGTTCGTATGAATCAACTCGCCAGCCCCCTGATTTCCCGTACCGAAGAGATCCATAACCTACCCGGTGAATTGACCGAACTTGGTTATGCTTCAGTGTTTGATGTGGTACGTATACCGCGTGAGCGTTTTATTCGTGAGCATCGTGCTGATCTTGGGCGCAATGCTGAGAAAATGTATGACCTGGCGGTAGGCTATGCTCATCAGGTACTGCACCATTTTCGCCGCAATTCTCTTAGCCAGGCTGTTCAGGTTAGCTTGAGAAGTCCGTTCTCTGTAGCGGGTCCAGATTATGCCAATCAGTTTCTGGATGCAGATACCGGTTGGAAAGATAAAGCGCCAAGTGGTTCACCGGAAGCGAACGATGCGCCAGTGGCCTATCTGACTCATATCTATCAATTGGTCCTTGAACAGGAAAAGAATGGTACCGGTGCCATTATGAATACGTTGGCGGAGCGTCGCCCAGATCTGGGAACTTTGTTAATTAATGATAAGGCAATCAATGAGGTAATACCGCAATTGCAACTGGTCAATGAAATCTTGTCCAAGGCCATCCAGAAAAAACTGAGTCTGACTGATCTGGAAGCGGTAAATACTAAACTCTCCACTACCCGTTACCCGAATAATTTGCCGTATCATTACGGTCATCAGCAAATTCAGACCGCTCAGTCGGTATTGAGCACGACTTTGCAAGATATTACTTTGCCTCAGACCCTGGATCTGCCGCAAAACTTCTGGGAAACGGCAAAAGAAAAATTGAGCGACGCGACCGCCGGCGCGTTGACCCGATTGCAAATAATGGCGAGTCAGCTTTCGCCGGAACAGCAGAAAATTATTACTGAAACCGTTGGTCAGGATTTCTATCAGTTTAATTATGGTGATAGTTCGCTTACTGCGGACAGTTTCAGCGATATGACCATACTGACCAGCCGAACTAATCTGACTGTACCCCAGGTGGAGCTGATGTTGTGCTCAACCGTCGGGGGTTCTACGGTTATTAAGTCTGATAATGTCACCACTGGTGACACTACAGCGACTCCATTGGTATACGGTGCCCGTTTTATTCATGCCGGCAAGCCGGAGGCTATTACTCTTAGTCGTAGTGGAAAAGAGGCTCATTTTGCTCTGACGGTTAATAATCTGGCAGATGATAAGTTAAACCGCATCAATCGTATGGTTCGTCTGCAAAAATGGTTGAATCTGCCCTATGAGGATGTTGACCTGTTGGTGACTTCAGCTATGGATGCTGAGGGAGAGACGAATACTGCCTTGCTGATGAACGACAATACCTTGCGTATGTTAGGTGTGTTCAAACATTATCAGGCGCAGTACGGTGTCACCGCTAAGCAGTTTGCCGGCTGGTTGCGCGTGGTGACGCCGTTTGCTATTACGCCAGCAATGCCGTTCTTAGATCAGGTGTTTAATGCCATTGGCACTTTTGATACGTCATTGTTGGTAGATAATCAGGATTTTGTTTATACATCAACCACGGGTGGTGATGGGGCGCGTGTCAAACATATCAGCACTGCGTTGGGACTCAATCATCGTCAGTTCTTGTTGCTGGCTGATAATATTGCTCGTCAACAGGGAAATATCACGTTAAGTACCCTGAACTGTAATCTGTTGGTTGTGTCGGCGTTTTACCGCCTGGCTAATCTGGCGCGTACATTGGGGATAGATCCGGAGGCCTTCTGTGCTTTGGCTGACCGATTGGATGCAGGCACAGGAATCGTTTGGCAGCAACTGGCAGGCAAACCGGCGATCACAGGACCGAAAAAAGATTCTCCTTTGGCGGCGGATATTTTGAGTTTGCTGCAAGCATCAAGCGCTATCGTTCAATGGCAACAGCAGCACAATTTATCGGTTGAAACCCTGATTTTATTGTTGAGTGATAATTCCACTTTCCCCACGCAAGGCACTGACGACCAGTTGAACTTTATCCGTCAGGTGTGGCAGAACCTGGGCAGTACGTTTGTGGATGCAACATTGTTATCCCGCAGTGGCGCGCCATTAGTCGATATCAGTGGTCACTCCATTGACTGGTTTACTCTGCTCTCAGCAGGTAATAGCCCGCTTATCGATAAGGTGGGGCTGGTGACCGATGCCGGCATAGACGGTGTCATAGCAACGGTGGTCAATACACAAAATCTGTCTGATGCAGATAAGAAGCTGGCAGTTACTACTCTGACTAATACGCTGAATCAGGCGCAGCAAACTCAGCAAGGTGTCGCGGTCAGTCTGTTGGCGCAGACGCTGAACGTGAGTCAGTCACTGCCTGCATTGTTGTTGCGCTGGAGTGGACAAACAACCTATCAGTGGCTCAGTGCGACTTGGGCATTGAAGGATACCGTCAAAATAGCCGCCGATATTCCGGCCAACTATCTGCATCAATTACGTGAAGTGGTGCGCCGATCCTTGTTGACCCAACAATTTACTCTGAGCCCCGTAATGGTACAGACCCTGCTGGATAATCCGGCCTATTTTGGAACTGCCGCAGAAACGGTGACAAATATCAGTTTGTGGACGCTTTATACCCTGAGTCGTTACGGCGATTTGCTGCTCCAGGTGGGTAAAGCCGGTGGTGGTACTGAAAATGATGTACTGGCCTATTTGCGTTCGGCCAATGCTGCCACGCCGTTGAGCCAATCTGATGCTGCACAAACGCTGGCAACGCTGTTGGGCTGGGAAGCTAACGAGCTGCAAGCCGCTTGGGCAGTATTAGGTGGGATAGCCAAAACTACGCTGCAACTGGATACGCTTTTGCGTCTGCAACAAGCACAGAGTCAAACCGGTTTGGGTGTTACACAGCAACAGCAAGGCTATGTCCTGAGCCGTGACAGTGAGTATGCCCTTTGGCAAAGCACCGGTCAGGCGCTGGTGGCTGGTGTATCTCATGTCAAGGGTAATGACTGAGTATGCAGAGTTCACTACCTGAGTGGATTTGATTTTTCCGGATGGCCCAATTGGGCTGTTTCTAAACCGCCATTTAAGTAAGGCAGATAATTATGTTATCGACAATGGAAAAACAACTGAATGAATCCCAGCGTGATGCGCTGGTGACCGGCTATATGAATTTTGTGGCACCAACCCTGAAAGGCGTCAGTGGTCAGCCAGTGACGGTGGAAGACTTGTACGAATATTTGCTGATTGACCCGGAAGTGGCTGATGAGGTTGAGACCAGCCGGGTAGCACAAGCGATTGCCAGTATACAGCAATACATGACCCGTCTGGTTAATGGCTCTGAGCCGGGGCGTCAGGCGATGGAACCCTCCACGGCTAACGAATGGCGTGACAATGATAATCAGTATGCTATCTGGGCCGCTGGTGCTGAGGTGCGAAATTACGCTGAAAACTACATTTCCCCCATCACCCGGCAGGAAAAAAGCCATTATTTTTCTGAGCTGGAGACGACTTTAAACCAGAACCAACTCGATCCAGACCGGGTTCAGGATGCAGCTTTGGCATATCTCAATGAGTTTGAGGCAGTGAGTAATCTGTATGTGCTCAGTGGTTATATTAATCAGGACAAGTTTGACCAAGCCATCTATTACTTTATTGGTCGCACTACCACTAAACCGTATCGCTACTACTGGCGTCAGATGGACTTGAGTAAAAACCGTCAGGACCCGGCGGGGAATCCGGTAACACCAAATTGTTGGAATGATTGGCAGGAAATCACGTTGCCGCTGGCGGGTGATTCGGTGTTAGAGCATACGGTTCGTCCGGTGTTTTATAACGACCGGCTGTATGTGGCTTGGGTTGAGCGTGATCCGGCGGTACAGAAAGATGCGAGTGGCAAAGATATCGATAAGACGCATGCCTATAGCATAAAGTTTGGCTATAAACGCTACGATGATACTTGGACGGCACCGAATACTACTACGCTGATGACGCGACAAAACGGAGATGGTGATCAGGATATATCGCGTACCAGTTTGCTGATTAATGAAAATGGAATCACGCTACGCGATGTGAATTTGCTGGCTACCACCGACTTTAGTATTGATCCGACGGAGGAAACGGACAGTAACCCGTACGGTCGTCTGATGTTAGGTGTATTCGTGCGCAATTTTACGGGAAACCCATATCAGAACCGCCCTACTGTGTACGGCTACTTGTATTGTGACTCAGCTTTCAATCGCCATATTCTCAAGCCGTTGAGTAAGAACTTTTTGTTCAGTACCTATCGTGATGAAACGGATGCTCAGAACTGTTTACAATTTGCGGTGTACGATAAAAAGTATGTGATTACTAAGATTGAACCGGGCAAGCCAACAGAAGATCCTGAAAAAACGGGCTGGGTAGGTAAAGTTGATGACTTGAAGCAGGGCACTACCGGAGCCTATGCATATATTGATCAAGATGGTCTGACACTCCATATTCAAACTACGACCAATGGGGGGTTTGTTAACCGCCATACGTTTGGGTATAACGATATTGTTTACGATTCTAAATCTGGTTATGGCTTTTCATGGTCAGGGGATGAAGGTTTTTATCTAGATTACCATGATGGAGATTATTACACTTTTCATAATGCAGCAATTAACTACTTTCCTTCCGGATATGGTGGAAGTTCTGTTCCTAATGGAACATGGGCGTTAGAGCAGCGGGTTAATGATGCATGGTCTATTACTCCCCTGCTTGCTGAGCGTCATACTGTTACTGTGAAGGGCAGTTATATCGCTTGGGAAGGGGATACACCTGCTAGTTATTATTTACCTATCCCAGACGGTACAAGGTTGCTAGATTGGTCTGATAAAATAAATTACGCTATTAGTCTTGATAAGCTTGAATCTGTATTTACGTCTCCAGATTGGCCAACACTAACCACTATCAAAAACTTCAAGAAAATCGCTGATAATCGCAAATTCTATCAGGAAATCAATGCTGAGACGGCAGATGGGAGCAATCTGTTCAAACGCTATAGTAGCCAAACTTTCGAACTTAGCAAAAATGCAACTTACTCGACTACGCATACTCTGTCTGAAGCGAATTTTTCCACCGATCCGAATAAAAACTACCTACAGGTTTGTTTGAACGTAGTTTGGGATCATTATGACCGCCCATCCGGGAAAAAAGGGGCTTATTCTTGGGTGAGTAAGTGGTTCAATGTCTATGTTGCGTTGCAGGATAGTAAGGCACCGGATGCTATTCCTCGTTTGGTTTCCCGTTACGATAGCAAGCGTGGTCTGGTGCAATATCTGGATTTCTGGACCTCATCATTACCCGCGAAAACCCGTCTTAACACCACCTTTGTACGCACCTTGATTGAGAAAGCTAATTTAGGACTGGATAGTTTGCTGGATTATACCTTGCAGGCGGATCCTTCTCTGGAGGCCGATCTAGTCACCAATGGCAAAAGTGAACCAATGGATTTTAACGGTTCAAACGGTCTCTATTTCTGGGAGCTGTTTTTCCACTTGCCGTTCCTGATCTCTTCACGTTTTGCCAGCGAACAGCAGTTCTCACAGGCACAGAAGTGGCTGCATTATATCTTTGATCCAGCCATGAAAAACAAACCGCAACATGCTCCGGCTTACTGGAATGTGCGTCCGCTGGTTGAAGGACACAGCGATCTGTCACGTCATTTGGGCGATCCTATCGATCCCGATACTCAAGCCTATGCCAATCCGGTGATATATCAGAAAGCGGTGTTTATCGCCTATGTCAGCAACCTGATTGCTCAGGGAGATATGTGGTACCGCCAGTTGTCTCGTGATGGTCTGACTCAGGCCCGTGTCTATTACAATCTGGCCGCTGAATTGCTGGGGCCTCGTCCAGATGTGTCGTTGAGCAGCATCTGGATACCGCAAGCCCTTGGTACCTTGGCCGCCGGGCAAAAAACGGCTTTACGTGACTTCGAACATCAGCTGGGTAACAGTAATACTGCTTTACCCGCATTGTCGGGCCGCAATGTCAGCCACTTGAAACTGGCAGATAATGGTTACTTTATTGAACCGCTTAATGTTCTGATGTTGTCCCATTGGGATACGTTGGATGCACGGTTATATAATTTGCGTCATAACCTGACCGTTGATGGCAAACCACTTTCCCTGCCGTTGTATGCTGCGCCTGCTGATCCGGTAGCGCTGTTGGCCCAGCGAGCTCAATCCGGCACTTTGACGAATGGTGTCAGCGGTGCAATGTTAACGGTGCCACCGTACCGTTTTAGCGCTTTGTTGCCACGTGCTTACAGCGCCGTGGGTACGCTGACCGGTTTTGGTCAGAACCTGCTCAGTCTGCTGGAGCGCAGTGAACGTGCTGGTCAGGAAGAGTTGGCGCAACAGCAATTGTTGGATATGTCCAGCTATGCCATCACGTTGCAACAACAGACGTTGGATGGACTGGCTGCGGATCGTCTGGCGTTGCAAGCCAGTCAGGCAACAGCGCAACAACGTTATGACCATTATTACACCTTGTATCAAAACAACATCTCCAGTGCGGAACAACTGGTGATGGACACCCAAACTTCAGCACAAGCCCTGATTTCTGCTTCCACAGGTGTACAAACCGCCAGTGGAGCGTTAAAAGTGATTCCGAATATCTTCGGTCTGGCCGATGGCGGTTCACGTTATGAAGGGGTGACTGAGGCGATTGCTATCGGGTTGATGGCTTCCGGCCAGGCCACCAGCGTGGTGGCGGATCGTCTGGCGACCACTGAGAACTACCGCCGTCGTCGTGAAGAGTGGCAAATCCAGTATCAGCAAGCGCAGTCTGAAGTGGAGGCATTGACCAAACAACTGGATGCACTGGCGGTGCGCGAGAAAGCGGCTCAGACTTCTCTGCAACAGGCGAAGGCGCAGCAGGTACAAATCCGGACCATGCTGACTTACCTGACCACCCGTTTTACCCAGGCGACTCTGTACCAGTGGTTGAGTGGTCAACTGGCAGCGCTGTACTATCAGGCGTATGACACAGTGGTTTCTCTGTGTTTGTCTGCCCAGGCTTGTTGGCAGTATGAACTGGGGGATTACGCTACCACTTTTATCCAGACTGGTACCTGGAATGACCACTACCGTGGGTTGCAAGTGGGTGAGGCATTACAACTTAATCTGCACCAGATGGAAACGGCTTATTTGGGCCGTCATGAGCGTCGTCTTAATGTGATCCGTACTGTGTCGCTCAGGACTCTATTGGGTGATGATGGTTTCAACAAGTTAAAAACCGAAGGCAAAGTCGATTTTCCATTAAGTGAAAAGCTGTTCGACAACGACTATCCGGGACATTATTTGCGCCAGATTAAAACGGTATCGGTGACATTGCCGACCCTGATCGGGCCGTATCAAAATGTGAAGGCGACACTTACCCAGACCAGTAGCAGTACGTTGCTTACGGCAGATATTCGTGGTGTTAAATACCTCAATAATTCGGCAGATCAAGAGGGCAATGCGACTCATATTGTTACCAACCTGCGTGCCAGCCAGCAAGTGGCACTCTCTTCTGGCTTGAATGATGCCGGTAGTTTTGAGCTGCGTCTGGAAGATGAGCGTTATCTGTCGTTTGAGGGGACCGGAGCGGTTTCCAAATGGACACTCAGCTTCCCGCGCGCTGTGGATGAGCATATTGATGGCAACACACTGAAGGCGGATGATATGCAGGCATCACTGTTGGCCAATATGGACGATGTACTGGTGCAGGTGCACTACACGGCCTGCGACGGTGGGGCTAGCTTTGCGGGGCAGGTCAAGAAAACACTTGTTTAAATCAACTTTTAACTAATACCTCCCACTCTGGCATGCCAGGGTGGGAGAACGTCTGTCATACCTGAAATCAATCTTGCGATCTTTCTCCATTTCATCATTGGAAGGGAAGCTTTGACACAAAATAAAAGGAATATGATTATGAGTACGTCTGATATTACTCTTTATACCCAAACTCCAACAGTCAGCGTGTTGGATAATCGCGGCTTGTCCGTTCGTGATATCGGTTTTCACCGTACTGTGGTAAGTGGTGATACTGACACCCGTATCACTCGTCACCAATATGATAACCGCGGACACCTGAACCACAGTATTGACCCACGTTTATATGATGCAAAACAGACCAATGACGCGGTGAAACCTAATTTTATCTGGCAACATGATCTGGCTGGTAATGCCCTGAGGACAGAGAGTGTTGATGCTGGTCGTATCATCTCATTAAATGATGTTGAAGGCCGTCTGGTCATGACCGTTAATGCGACAGGTGTTCATCAGACTCGTTTCTATGAAGGCAACACTTTGCCCGGTCGTCTGTTGTCTGTTAGCGAACGGGTTTCCGATGAAGAGACTCCCGATGTAACAGAGCGCTTTATCTGGGCTGAGAATACAACCGCGGAAAAAGACTATAACCTTTCCGGTCAATGTATACGCCACTACGACACGGCGGGAGTTACCCGGTTGGAGAGCCAGTCACTGGCAGGCACCATTTTATCCCAATCTCACCAATTGCTGGCCGAAGAGCAGAAAGCGAACTGGATGGGTGACGATGAAACCGTCTGGCAGAGTATGCTGGCAAGTGAGGTCTATACGACGCAAAGTACAACCAATGCCATTGGCACTTTACTCACCCAAACCGATGCTAAAGGAAATATTCAACGTCTGGCTTATGACATTGCCGGTCAGTTAAAAGGTAGCTGGTTGACTGTGAAAGGCCAGAATGAGCAGATTATTGTTAAATCCTTAACTTGGTCAGCCGCAGGTCATAAGTTGCGTGAAGAGCACGGTAATGGTGTGATTACGCAGTACAGTTATGAACCAGAAACTCAACGTCTGATAGGTATCACCACCCGACGTGCAGATAACAGAGAATCAACAGCCAAAGTGTTGCAGGATTTGCGTTATGAGTATGATCCGGTGGGGAATGTCATCAGTATCCATAATGATGCGGAAGCCACTCGCTTTTGGCGTAATCAGACAGTGGTGCCGGAGAATCGTTATGTTTATGATTCCCTGTATCAGCTTATTAGTGCGACAGGGCGTGAAATGGCGAATATCGGCCAGCAAAGCAGCAAACTTCCCTCACCAGCCATGCCTGTCCCTGCCGACGACAGCACCTATACCAATTACCTTCGTACCTATACTTATGATCGTGGTGGTAATTTGGTTCAAATCCGGCACAGTTCACCTGCAACGCAAAATAATTACACCACAGACATGACAGTTTCAAGCCGCAGTAACCGGGCGGTATTGAGTACATTAACGACAGATCCAACCCAGGTGGATGTGCTATTTGATTCCGGTGGTCATCAGAAAACGTTAATGCTAGGGCAAAACCTGAATTGGAATATCCGAGGGGAATTGCAACAGGTAACGCCAGTGAGCCGTGAAGATGCCAGTGATCGGGAATGGTATCGTTATGGCAGTGATGGAATGCGATTGCTAAAAGTGAGTGAACAGCAGACCGGTAACAGTACCCAAGTACAACGGGTGACTTATCTGCCGGGATTAGAACTACGCACAACCCAGGTTGCAGATAAAACAACCAAAAGTTTACAGATGATTACGGTGGGTGAAGCGGGTCGCGCACAGGTAAGGGTATTGCACTGGGAAAATGGTAAGCCAGAAGATATCAACAACAATCAGGTGCGCTACAGCTACGACAATCTTCTTGGCTCCAGCCAGCTTGAACTGGATAGCGAGGGGCAGATTCTCAGTCAGGAAGAGTATTATCCGTATGGCAGCACGGCGGTGTGGGCGGCGAAAAACCAGACAGAAGCCAGTTACAAATTTATTCGTTACTCCGGTAAAGAGCGGGATGCCACTGGGCTGTATTATTACGGCTACCGGTATTACCAGCCGTGGGTGGGGCGGTGGTTGAATGCGGATCCGGCGGGAACCGTGGATGGGTTGAATCTGTATCGGATGGTAAGGAATAACCCAATCACATTGATTGACCACGACGGATTAGCGCCTTCTCCGAACCGAAATCGGAATACATTTTGGTTTGCTTCATTTCTGTTTCGTAAACCGGATGAGGGGATGTCTGCTTCAATGAGACGGGGACAAAAAATTGGCAGAGCCATTGCCGGAGGGATTGCGATTGGCGGTCTTGCCGCCACCATTGCAGGTACCGCTGGAGCGGCTATTCCCGTCATTCTGGGTGTTGCTGCCATAGGGGCAGGGATCGGTGCGTTGATGGGGTATAACGTGGGAAGTCTCCTGGAAAAGGGGGGAGCATTACTTGCCCGTCTTGTACAGGGAAAATCGACGTTAGTGCAGTCGGCGGCTGGCGCTGCCGCCGGAGCGGGTTCAGCTGCGGCTTATGGTGCGAGAGCACAAGGGGTTGGTGTTGCATCAGCAGCCGGTGCGGCCACCGGAGCCATAGGATCATTAATCAATAATGCTGACCGTGGAATAGGTGGAGCTATTGGGGCCGGGAGTGCGGTAGGCACTATTGATACCATATTGGGTACTTCCTCTACCCTTACACATGAAATATCGGCAGCGGCGGGAGGTGCGGCTGGTGGGATGATCACGGGTACACAAGGGAGTACCAGAGCAGGAATTCATGCAGGTATTGGAACGTATTACGGCTCCTGGGTTGGTTTTGGTTTAGATGTTGCCAGTAATCCTGCCGGACATTTAGCTAACTATGCGGTGGGTTATGCCGCTGGTCTGGGGGCTGAAATGGCTATTAACCGAATAACCGGTGGTGGATTTTTGGGGAGGATCTTAGGGCGGGTTATTAGCCCATATGTAGCAGGTTTAGCCAGACAATTAGTGCATTTCAGTGTAGCCAGACCTGTTTTTGAGCCTATATTTAGCCTTATCGGCGGGCTTGTGGGAGGTATTGGAACCGGCCTGCACAGAACAATGGGAAGAGACAGTTGGATTTCCAGAGGGCTAAGTGCTATCGGCAGTGGTATAGATAATGTTGCCGGCATGATTGGTAATCAGATCAGAGGCAGGGTGCTGACCACAACCGGGATCGCCAATGCGATAGATTATGGAACCAGTGCTGTGGGAGCAGCACGACGAGCTATCTCTTTGTAGCAAACATCGCTGGATATCTTCGCCCAATATATGGGCGGAGATATCAGGGCAGGGAGCAGTTACTTTAATTAACCCCAACTCTGCTTAAGAACAGAGATTTCAGAAACACGTAGATTCAAACTCGGTCTTATCGCTTGGAATGTAAATGTGCCACTTCTATGTGTTTCGTGCATTGACTCAAGCATTTTTATGCCGATAACGTATCAACAGTAAGTTTGTTGGATATTTGTTCAAGCTCACTGGCTCAGTTCGGTGATTTTCATCACCGTTTCACGGTCGATACCCATACTTCGGTGACTGTTCTGACAGTCACCGTAAGATCCTTGTTTAACACGCATCGTTGAATGCTGATTAAGAGTTCTCAGCACGAGTTAGTGGCGTATTTGCTCAAGCTCGTTCTGGCTCAACCCGGTAGTTTTCATTATCGTTTCACGGTCGATACCCATGTCGATCATCGTACACGCGATTTTCAGGATCCCCTGTTTTTCGCCTTTATGCAATCCTTCTTGGAGTCCTTCCTGACGCCCTTCAATAAACCCTTTCTGGTGCCCCTTCTGCTCCAGTTTGTGTGCTATTGTCATCAGTACCTCCTCATACTTCGGGGACTGTTCTGCCAGTCGCCGGATAAAACCCTCTGGATCGGCGGTATCTCCCGCCTGTAATAAGTAGTTTAGCACGCTTTTTAGCTGTTCATCCGTATAGTAATCATACGTCAGCAGTATAACCAACTCTTGCAGCAGCTCCGCCATATCACGCTGTCGGATATGCTTTTGCACCATTTCCAGTAGCGCGACCCGTTTATGCGTCAGGATCTCATCATCCGAGATTACCGTCACATCGACCAGCGGGAATGGACCGGAATAGATTTCCTTCGCCAGAGCCGGATCATCGAAGCAGTCGAGCCAATGGGTACTCCAGGGATACGGCTGTATTTTCCCGTGATAGAACAACACCGGAATGACCAGCGGCAATTTTTCATGTCCCTGCTCCAGATGCCGTTGCATGGCTGAAATACTGTAACGCATAAGCCGATATGCTATCATCTTGTCCGGAGTGCTCTGGTGTTCGATCACGCAATACACGTAACCGTCACCTCTTGCCGTTTTCAATGAATACAAAATGTCGGAATAATGCGCCCGCAGATTGTCGTCAATAAACGATCCGGATTCCAACCGCAGTGTATCCAGATCACAAACGGCCCGTAATGTCGCGGGCAAATGTATCTCCAGAAAGTCTCTGGCCGTATCAATATGACCTAAAAACTGGTCGGGTAGCAGGGC